>JAIROE010000192.1 GCA_031257715.1 Treponema sp.
AGAGTCGATCCCGGCAAGATCTATTCCGTTTCGGTCATGCCCTGTACCGCCAAGAAGTGGGAAACAAAACGAAACAACGACATGAAGAGCGCCGGCCATAATTACGACGTCGACATCGCAATAACCACCCGCGAACTTGCCCGCATGATAAAACAGGCCGGCATAGAGATCCTCAAACTGCCCGATGAAGAGGCGGACAATCCCCTGGGGCCCTACACCGGCGCGGGGACAATCTTCGGCGTCACGGGCGGCGTCATGGAAGCGGCGGTGCGGAGCGCTTATTTCCTTGTCACCAAACAGGAACTGGCCGACGTGAATTTCACGCCGGTCCGGGGCCTTGAGGGGGTCAAGGAGGCGGAGGTTGACTTCAACAACGGAACCAAAATACGCATCGCCGTGGCCCATCAGATGGGTAACATTGCGGATGTGCTGAACAGGATACGTGAGGCCAGGTCCGCGGGGAAGGAAACCCCCTACCATTTTGTGGAAGTCATGGCCTGCCGCGGCGGCTGCATAGGCGGCGGCGGCCAGCCCTACGGCTGTACCGACGAAATCCGCAGACAGCGTACCGAAGGCATTTACACCGACGATGAAAAATCAACCCGCCGTTGTTCCCACCAGAATCCCTTCATACAGCAGGTGTACAAGGAGTTCCTCGGCGAGCCTAACGGCCACAAGGCCCATGAGCTTCTCCACACAAAATATGAGGAACGTCCCCTGTATCTGAAATAGCGGCCGGGCCGGCGCGCCGGTCTTCTTCGGCGCGTTTTGTAATCGCCCCCTTCCGGGGGCGATTTTTATTGACGGATCCGGCGATAGGGCATATAATGAATTATTCGCTTTCGGGCGTAAATATTTTTTCTGTATATCTTTGGGCAGGACAAGCTCGTCAAGGGGATGATGGCCGGCGCCGTGAAGGGATAATCCCGTACAATATACCCTTGCGACGGGGTATGTTGGCTGATTTGGTATGGAGGCCAATCCCGGAACGGCCGGTTTTGGGAGGGCCTTTATATAATGGACTTGTTCAACAACCGAAGTTATTGAACAATTCTAATATTATAATAATTCTGGAGAGGAGGAAATCATGGAGAAACTTTTCAGACTTCGGGAGCATGGCACGACGATACGCAAGGAGATCCTTGCGGGTATCACTACCTTCCTGACCATGGCGTACATTCTGGCGGTCAACCCGAACATGCTGCAGGCGACGGGGATGAACTCGGGAGGGGTTTTTACCGCTACGGTGCTCGCGTCGGCCATTGCCACTTTAGTCATGGCCTTTGCGGCGAACCTGCCCGTTGCCCTGGCCCCCGGTATGGGACTTAACGCCTACTTTACCTATTCGGTTGTACTTGGCATGGGCTATTCCTGGCAGCTTGCCCTGACGGCGGTGTTCCTTGAAGGAATACTCTTTATCATCCTTTCGTTCCTTAACGTGCGGGAGGCGATAATCAGGGCGATTCCGGCAAATCTGAAAAAAGCGGTGGCGGTGGGCATTGGCCTTTTCATCGCCCTTATCGGAATGGCGAACGCCGGTTTCGTGGTTAATGACGCCGGAACCATAATCGGGCTTGGGGCGCTGGTCGGTAAAGAGCCGTTTGTTCACGCTACCCCGGCCCTTCTTGCCCTTATCGGCCTTGCGATCATCATCATCCTCTATTCCCTCAGGGTTCCAGGCGCCATACTTATCGGGATTCTCGCCACAACGATCATCGGCATTCCCCTGGGGATAACGCAGATCGGGAAGGGGTTCTCGCCCGTGAGTCTTCCCGCGGCTCCGCTCTTTTTGCGGTTTGAATTCAATAACGTTTTGACCTTCAAATTCTTTACCGTGTTTTTTACCTTTCTTTTTGTTGACATATTCGATACCGTAGGGACCCTTGTCGGCGTAACGACGCAGGCGGGCCTTATTGACGAAAAAGGGGAAATCCCCAAAGTCAAGCAGGCCCTTATCGCCGACGCGGTAGGGACCGTCGCTGGGGCCGCCCTTGGTACATCCACCGTCACAAGTTATGTGGAAAGCACCGCCGGCGTCGCCGCCGGAGGCCGCACCGGGCTTACCGCGCTTTCGACCTCGATTCTCTTCCTTGCCGCCCTGTTCCTTTCGCCCCTCTTCCTTATCATCCCCAGCGCCGCAACCGCCCCGGCCCTGATCTTTGTGGGCTTCCTCATGATGAAGGCCGTTACGGGTATTGATTTTTCCGATCCCGCCGAAGGCATACCGGCGTTCCTTGCCATTATCATGATGCCCTTTGCCTACAGCATCGCGGAAGGAATTGTCTATGGCGTTCTTTCTTTTGTGATCCTCAAAGCGGTAACGGCAAAATACAGGGAAATTTCCGTGGTTACCTGGGTGATCTTCGTGATCTTTGTATTGAGATTTTTCATCAAGTGAGAATGTAAATGAAGGAAGTTTTTGTCATGTTCGCCGGATACAATAAAGAGGCGAACCGGGCGCTCATCGGCATCCTGGACAAGATGTCCAATGAGGAGAGGGAAAAGGCCAGGGGGAGCTACTACAAGAGCCTTTCGGGCATTGCGGCCCATATTTTGGGCGGCGCCTGTTTTATTCTGGGGATGTTCAGGGACGCCGCGGGCAAAAACGCCGCGGCGCGGAAAGCCTTGGCGTCTTTGGGAAAAGTGACGGTGCCCGAAGGCAGGCTCACGGAGGACCAGTGGAAAAAACTTGCCGCGGACATAAAGACCGCCGATGACGCCCATGTCAAATTCGTGTCGGCCCTTTCCGAAGCGGAATTCAGCGCGCCGGTCAAAACAGACTGGTACGGTGGCAAGCCCGCCGCCGTTCCCCTGCACTTCATGCTCGGCCAGCTTGCCGTCCACGGGACCCATCACCGGGGGCAGGTTTCCCAGATCCTTGACAAGCTCAAGATTGACAACGACTGGTCGGGAATTAATGTCAGGCATCTTTACTGAATAAAGGGAGTGTTGAGGTAATTTTTTCGAAGAGTTAGGGGTATTAGAGTTGTTCAATAACTTCGGTTCTTTGAACAAGTCCATTGTTTGTAAAAATGGCAAAAAACTGTAAAGGGCGCGGGGCGGTAATCCCCGCCCCTTTTTTGTTGCGGAGAGGAATTGCCTGCCTTGCCTGTTCCCCTTCATGCGGAACAAACACCGGCGGCGCCTGTTAATTTGTGTAAACATTGCGCCTGTACCGTGCCTGTATATATTGGACTTGTTCGACAACCTGTTTACTGAACCCTATCGGGTTCGGTTTGTCGAACAAGTCTCGCAAAATGCTCCGCATTTTGTTGTTTTTATATGGAATTTGTTCGATAACTGAGGTTATCGAACAACTCTATTACCGTTTTTTTAAGCCCGGAAGATGCTGCCTTGCCGCTTGGGGGTTTATGCCCGCTCTTGAATTTTTGAAGACCGGAGGATAATATCTTGCCATGAGGGGTTGTCATGAAGAAGAAAGCGTTGATTCTTTCGGGTGGATGGGACGGCCACGAGCCCAAGTTGATTTCGGCCCGGTTTAAGGCATTCCTTGAATCGGAGGATTTTGAGGTTTCCGTATCGGAGACGACGGATGTGCTCGAGGATCTTGCGCTGCTTAAGGCGCAGGATCTTTTTATTCCCGTGTGGACCATGGGGCCCGAGCTGCCCAAGCCCTTTTTTGAAACGGTCGCCGAGGCGGTGGGGAGCGGGACGGGGCTTGCCGGGTGCCACGGGGGCATGTGCGACGCCTTTCGTTCCAACGTGCTCTGGCAGTTCATGACGGGCGCCAACTGGGTGGCCCATCCCGGCTG
>JAIROE010000195.1 GCA_031257715.1 Treponema sp.
AGTACGCCGGGGCAGCTTCTCTCCAGCGCCAGGTAGCCTTCCACGTGGCGCGGCGTATCGTCAACAAAGAGGACTTCCTCAGGATGGGCGCCCAGGGCCTGGAGGGCGCGCCGGTACGCGCGGGGGTCTGGTTTTCCGGTAAAGCCGTTTCCCGGAAGATCGAAGATGCGCTCGGGGGGGAAGAGGTCCCGTATTTCCAGTTTGTCGAGCACGCGGCGGGCGTGCGTGAGGGGGGAATTGGTCAGTATGGCGATGGGGCAGGGGAGGCTTTCAAGAAAGGGCCGCAGTCCGGGATCGGGGCGGAGGGAATCCGCCTCGTCTTCGGGGTGGACGGCGCGGTAATAGGCGTCGATGTCTTTGAGTCCCTTTTCCGCGGTGAGCCATTCGGCGGTGGTGCCGTACCTGTCCATAGAGGCCCCGCGCATGGCGGCGGCTTCTTCGGGAGAGACGCCGAGCCATTGGGAGATGAAGGCCCGTATGCGGCGCGTTACCGCCTCTTCAAGGCCGAAGCGGGCGGAATAAAGGGTGTTGTCCAGATCAAAGAGGATGTGGGTAATCATGGTTCAGTTTATGCGTAAATTGACGGGGTGTCCATCAATAGGGTATAGTGGGGCCATGCTTGATTATCGTTTTATAGTTGATAACCTTTCCCAGGTGATGGCCAATATCGCCGACCGCTTCATGAAGGCCGACGCCCGGCTTGTTGTCGATCTTTTCAACAGGAAAACGGCGATTGCCACCCGGCTCCAGTCGCTCCAGCGCGCCCGCAATGCCAATGCCGCCGCCGTGAAGGGGGCGAAGGACGGCGCGGGGCGGGGCGCCCTTGTTGAGGAGGGCAAGCGGCTCAAGGCGGATATCGAAGCCTGCGAGGCGGAGCTTGCCATTGCCGAAAAGGAGCTGGAAACGGAGGCCCGCCGTATTCCCAACATGGCCCATCCGGACGCCCCTGTCGGGAAGGAGGAGAAGGACAATCTTGAGGTGAAGCGGGTGGGGAAGATTCCCGAGTTCGCTTTTGCGAGCGCCGATCACGTCAAGCTCGGGCAGGATCTTGATATTGTCGATTTTGATTCGGGCACGAAGGTTTCGGGCACGAAGTTTTATTATCTTAAGAACGAAGGGGTGTTTCTGGAGCTTGCCCTCGTCCGCTACGCGCTGGATATTCTTGTCAAAAAGGGATTCACTCCCTTTATTACTCCCGACATTGCGCGGGAGGAAATCCTCGAAGGCATAGGCTTTAATCCGCGCGGCGAGGAGTCGAATGTGTACATGCTCGAGGGCGAGGACGCCTGCCTTGTGGGCACGGCGGAGATTACGTTGGGGGGCTACTGTTCCAACACTATTATCCCCAGGGAAAAGCTCCCCCTGCGCATGGCGGGTCTTTCCCACTGTTTCCGCCGCGAAGCGGGCGCCGCCGGGCAGTTTTCCAAAGGGCTCTACCGCGTGCATCAGTTCACCAAACTTGAGATGTTCGTCTACTGCCTTCCCGAAGATTCGGATCGCCTTCATGAGGAGCTCCGCGCGATAGAGGAAGAAATTTTCGAAGGGCTTACTATCCCCTTCCGCGTAGTGGATACCTGTACGGGAGATCTCGGCGCGCCGGCGTACCGCAAATGGGATCTTGAGGCATGGATGCCGGGGAGGGCGGGTCCTTCTTCACGCGGCGGCGACTGGGGCGAAGTGACCTCAACATCGAATTGTACCGATTATCAGGCCCGCCGCCTCAACATCCGTTACCGTGATGAGGACGGCCGGAATAAATACGTGCATATGCTTAACGGAACGGCCGTCGCGGTGTCGCGGGCCATTATCGCCCTGCTGGAGAATTTTCAGGAGGCCGACGGCTCGGTCCGCATTCCCCGCGCGCTTGTGCCGTATACCGGCTTCGACAGGATAAAGAAAAAATGAAGAACCCAGGAGCAATCTCCTGGGTATCTTCGTTGGATAGGAAATTTATTGTACTGGCCGGGGCCATACCCCGATCCAAAAGGCGGTTTACAACATTTTCGGTGGAGGTAAATTTTCCGAGCAAGCTCCGGGGTATGGGCCCCGGCTTCCAATCATGATGAAGAAAACAGGGCGGGTTTTTGCCGGCGCGTCCGCGCGGGCGCGCCGGGGCGCGTTAAAGGCGCGGGCGGGTACAATCGTGGAAGTGCCGGTGAGTGTAACCTATGAGGGAATTTTTAACAGCTTTGCTTCGCTTAAAAACAGCCGTGAAGTGTCCTATACCATAAAGCTTGACGCGGCGTTTGCCATTCCCCTGCTTGGCGGCAGGATCTGGAATTTTGAGCATTCGGGCTCTCTTCCTCTGCCGGGAATTCCCGCCGTCAGCTTCAGGGGGATTCGTGTCAAAAACATCGGCCTTTCGGGGATTGATTTTGAGGCCGAACTCGCGGTGGAAAATGACAATGTGTTTTCAATAAACATCAATGAGCTTTTTTGCGATCTCGCGGTGAACAATTCCCGCTGGTTTTCCGGCAGCGTGCCCTCGTCCCTGTCCGTGGCGGCGGGCGGAAAGGCTGTTATTCCCCTTGCCGTTTCCATAGACGGGCTTTCAATGGTTAGGGATCTTACCCTTATAATAACCGCCGGAGGGGACGTTTCGGTTACGTTAAACGGCGCCGTCAATATCGCGGGGGACCTTCCCGGCTGGAAGCCGCTGGACCTCCTTTTTGGCTTTACCGGTTGGCTTTACCGGAAACTCGAAGCCGGAGCGTTAATTCCCCAGGCAATGTCCAGGAGTGTGTCATGATAGTTGCGCTGAAAGAAGGGACTTCCCGGAGCGAGGCAGAACAGTTTGCCGAAACGCTTAAAAAGGAGGGGGTTGCCGTTCATTTCTCCGAAGGGGCAAGCCGGATAGTGCTGGGCCTTGTGGGGGATACCACCGCCATCAACGGGGAAAACCTCATGGCCCATCATCTTGTTGAAAAG
>JAIROE010000198.1 GCA_031257715.1 Treponema sp.
CCCTCGAAATTATCAGACGCATGGCCAAGACCGAAAAAAGATTAAAGGTAATCGGCGGCAAACCACTGCCGGAGGACTGGTACGGCAAGCCTTTCGCCCTGCATCAGCTTACCCAAAAGGCAAAGGGCCAAATTTTCCTTTTCACCGATGCCGATACCGTTCATAACCCCACGAGCATCTCATGGGCGGTAACCAATATGGAAGGACTCAAGGCGGATCTGATCTCCGGCTATGTAGGACAGATTTTCCTTTCATTCGGGGAAATCATAACCGTTCCCCTTATGTTCATGCTTACCGCCTTCTTCATTCCCCTTTTTCTCAACCGTTTTACAAAATCCAGCCTGTTCTCGTCGGCCATAGGGCAGTTTATCGCTATCAGGGCGTCCGTATTCAGGGAAATAGGAGGCTGTGAACATTTCAGGAAAAAAACCAGCGAAGACATTTACATGGCCCGTTTCACAAAACGGATGGGTTTCAACACCCGTTTTCTCAATATTTCCGAACATGTCAAATGCCGCATGTACAAGGGCTACCGGGCCGCGGTGGAAGGAATAGGAAAAAACATTTTTGATTTTCTCGGGAAAAATAAGATTGTTCTTTTTCTTGTCGCCGTCGCGGTGTTTTTTTTCCTGTTTTTTCCCTTCCTCCTGCTTTTTTTCTGCATCGTAAAACAGAGCCCCTGGGTAACGCAGATAGTCATCGTGAATATCCTTTATACCCTGACATGGATTTTCATGTTCCTGGGACAGCGGCTTAACTGGTGGTACGCGTTTCTGTGGCCCGTCATGTATCTTAACCTTCTGTACATGGCGGCATGGTCCTGGTTCAGAACCGTTTCCGGCCGCGGCTTCCTCTGGAAAGACCGGGTGGTAAGCTGAGGCGGGAGACATCATGCCATATAAACACGGACGGCCGCTCATTGATAATTCGCCTGCTTTTCGCCTTGCTTCGGCAATGACTTTCTACGCCGTCTGGCCCATAGCGCAGATCTTTAACCTTTTTCAGTATTCGACATCGTACGAAAACAGGAGAGCGCTTTATCGTTACAAAAAGGCCATACTCGTCGTTAACCACACGACTTTTTTTGATCCGGTAAAAACGGCGGGCGCCGTGATGCCCTTCCGCGTATGGCAAACCATGCTGGAGGCGACGGTGGAATTTCCCTTTCTGGGGACTTTTACCCGGCTCCTTGGGGGCATGCCCATTCCCCGCGGAAAAAACAGCCTCAAAACGCTCCTTGATTCCGCGTCCGCGGTATTCCGTCATTACCGTTACTGGCTTTTTTATCCCGAAGGAGAATGTTATCTGTACAACCAGCGCCTGCGCGCATTCAGGCCCGGCGCTTTTTACCTTTCCGCTGAACTCGATGTTCCGGTTATTCCCATGGTAACCGTTTTTTCGGAAGGACGGGAAAAACCCTTTACCCCGCGGGGCCGTGTTTTTCCCAAAGAAAAACTCGTGATCCTCGATGCCGTGTACCCGTCCCGCTATATACGCCGCGGCGAATCGGGAGAACTCATCATGGATTCGGTACGGGAATACACGGAAGTCGTGCGGCGGATCATGCAGGACGCCATAGACAAACGCGGCGGCAGCAATGCCTTCTACCGGGGCCGCATGGAAAGGATAAAGGGACTTAACGATTAGGCGGTTCATTCATTTTTTTCATTAAG
This sequence comes from Treponema sp., assembly GCA_031257715.1. Next base: position 1,674 of record JAIROE010000198.1, read on the forward strand.
GCTCTTGTTCCTGTACACAAGATCGCCCCTTGCCGCGTAACCTTTTTTTTCCCAGAAATCATTGCCGGCCGCGTTGGAGGCAAAGGCTACGAGGGCGATTTTATTGATTCCCTCTTTTTTCATCGCATCCTCGACCGCCGCGACAAGGGCCGTTCCCGCGCCCATGCCCCGGCAGTCTTCCCTTACCGCGGCGTGGTAAATGTAACCTCTCCTTCCGTCATGGCCTGAAAGAATCACGCCGGCGATGCCGCGCGCGCCGGCCCCGCCGTTTCCGCCGCCGCAGGAATTCCCGCGCCCCGCTTCCGCGACAAAGCAGCTGTGCGGATTACGCTCCAGAAATTTCGCAATGCCTTCGCGGGTATCGTCAAGGGGACGCAGTCCCATTCCTCCGCTCCCTCTCCACAGGCGGTACACTTCCCCGTAATCGGCAATGGTCATACGGCGGACCAACATGCCGTACATTGTTTTATCCACCGGTTTCCGCCTTTTTAACGAGCCGTTTTTTCCGCTTCTCCATTTCGGCCCTAAGGCCGCTTGACATGTCCCCGAGGGCAAGCGCTTCTTCGGTAAAGGAAAGCGCCTTCCCGGCATCCCCCAGCCGCCATTCGGCGTCAACGGCAAGCATGCGCAGGGCGGGAAGCCTCATGCATGCCTCATACTGCCCCCGGACCAGCCGGAAAAGAAGCGCCCTTCCCTCTTCGTCCCTTCCACGGACAAAAAGATCGCGGGAACGCAGGAAGAGCGCGCGGGGGCAGCCCCGCACGGCGGCGGCGGCAAGAAGCCGTTCCGCCGTTTCGGACACGCCGGCCGCCCCGTTCCGCATCCCGGTACGGCGCCAGATAAGGGCAAGCTGCTCGGGATCGGCGCGGTATTCACCTGCCCCTTCAGGATCTTCGGCGATACGGGCAAGAACCGAAAAAATCGAAGCAAGGCCGCGCACATCACGGAAGTTATGATCGCAGATCCCTTCAAGGGCCTGTGTTTCTCCTGTTTTGAGGAAATGAAACCAGATATCGGGGGCCAGCGCGCCCGGCGTATCGTCACTTCGATCAATGCCAAGTACGGATCTTTCTATCTCCCCCTGGGAACAGCCGCCGGGGATCATTTTCCAGAGCCGCCGCGAAGGATGGAGAAGATCGGCATGATAAAAATCAGGCGGGAAAAGTCCGTTCATGAGACAGCGGGTTTTGAGGATTTGGGCGTCGAAACTCTTGCCATTGTAGCTTACGACGACAGGTTTTTTTCCGTCCCGCTTGAATTCACCGAGCAGGGCCTCAAGAAAATCACTTTCTCCCGGATAATCAAGCAAAAGGTATTGAACCGTCAGTAACAACGCGGGGTTTCCCGGAACAATGCGGGCAAAAGCCGCAAGAAAAGCGACGGTTCCGGCTCCTCCTGAAAGCCCGGTTGTTTCAAGATCTAAAAAAAGCAGATCTTCCGGACGTGGATTTTCACAGCGTCCGAGATCGGGAACAAGAACAGGAAGTGAAGGCGGAAAGGACAACGGAAAATCTATTGATCCTTGGAGGGTGCGTTTCAGCGTTTGATGCCCCAGATGGACCCAGCCTTCCATTGTACCCGCAGACAGGGGAAACACATTCGAAGCGGAACCGGTTCCCGGCGGGACACCGCCGCCTGATTCGGCGGTTTGAGTTTCCCGCCGTCCGCCTGTTTGTCTTATCCGCCGCAGGCGGGCCGCTAAATTTTCCATCCCTCTATGACCGCACGCAGAAAATCCAGCGTTCCTTTTTTGTTTTCCCCCGGTCCCACACAGGACGGGCAGCCCGATGCACAGGGACATTTTTCAGGAACGGTAAAAGCCGAACGGAACAATTTTTCCATTTTTCCTGAAAGGGCCTCGGCAAGCCCCGTACCGCCGGGGTATCTGTCATAAATATACAGGGCGGGAACGCCGAAATGGGGATCGCGGACCCGTTCGGCAAGCCCCAGATCCCTTGCGTCACAGAGAAGGTACACGGGGGCAATGAGCCGCACCAATGTCCCCGTGCCGGATAAAACCGATCCGGCTTCTTCCTCGTCCAGGGATGCAAGCATCCTCCCGCCCGCGGTTTCGTTTCCGAACAAAAGGACAAGCGCCCTTGTCTGCATCTCTTCTTCGGGAAGATCTATTTCCCCATAGCCTATGTTTTCGTGCGTGTGAAAACGTATCTTCTTGAATTTGGAGGCCTGGGACCGCACCAGTACGTCTCCCAATACCCCGGTACAGGCGGCGGGTTTTTCTTCCCCGCCGCAATACCTGAACGCCTCATCTTCGGACAGCACTTTGATGTCGGTTTTGACAAGGCCGTCGGTAAAGTAATTCACTTCCGCCTCCCGGACGAGGCACCTGTTATTGGCAATGTCAAGGCTTTCGACAAGGTACTGCCGGCCCCGGTGTATGTAGACGGCGTTGGGAAAGAGCATCTCCTTTGCGCCGGGCCTGTCCATCTCGCCTATGACCGTGTTGCGGCCCTTTGTCGTGTCGATGATCACCACATTGCCGGCCGCGGCGGATCTCAGGCTGATGCCCTCGGCGGGAAATGAACGGTCCGCCCAGTGCCAGCGGCCGGCGCCATGCCCGCCGGAAACGTTTGCGCCGGAATTCCCCGCACCGCCGGTATGCCGGACTATGCCTTCTTCCTCAAGAAATGAAAGCGCCTCTCCCGCGCCCTCCCCGAATGGTTCGGCCGCCGGGAGGTCTTCATCCCTGAAAGGAAGCTCAAAACACGCGCATTTTACATGATCGGTAAAGATATAGGGATTGTCGGGATCAAGCCGGGCCTCCTCGGCGCTCTTGCGGAAAAACCACTCGGGATCGTTCATGATGAACTGATCCAGAGGCGAAGACGATGCGACAAAGACCGAGACCGACACGCTCCCCCGCCGGCCCGCCCGGCCGGACTGCTGCCAGAACGAATTGAACGAGCCGGGGAAACCGGCCACCACAGAGGCATCAAGGCCGCCTATATCTATACCCAGTTCCAGTGCATTGGTCGAAACCACTCCCCGTACGCTTCCCTCACGGAGGCCCCGCTCTATTTCGTGCCTTTCGTTGGGCAGGAGTCCTCCCCGGTAGGCTTCGACCCTGATCCCCGCGTTGGCAGTGTACAGGTTCGCCAGATCTTCATTGACGTAGCTCGCCGCCACTTCGGTCTTGATCCTCGAATGGGCAAAGAGGATGGTCTTGATCCCCGCTTTGAGGAGGGCAAGCATCCAGCGGCGGCTCTCGGTAACTACGCTGCGTCTGATTCCCTGAACGGCGTCCACCAGCGGGGGATTGTAAAGGATCACGCGCTTTTCGCCGCGGGGGGCGCCGTTATTGTCAATCAGGGACACCTCTTCCCCGGTAAGGGAACGGGCCAGTTCGGCCGGATTGGCTATGGTTGCGGAACAGAGAATGAAGCGGGGATGGGCGCCGTAAAACGCGGCGACGCGCCTGAGCCGCCGCAGAACATTTGCCACATGGCTTCCCAAAACACCCCGGTAGACGTGAGCCTCGTCTATCACCACGTATTTCAGGTTTGAAAAGAATTTTATCCATTTGGGATGATTGGGAAGTATTCCCGCATGAAGCATATCGGGGTTTGAAATGACGATACGGCCCGTATCCCTGGCAGCTATACGGAGGCTTTCCGGGGTGTCCCCGTCGTAGGTAACCGCCTTTATCGGGAGACCGGGAAAGAAATCGCCGGAAGCCGGACCGGCGATGCCGTTAAGTTCCGACTGCTGATCCTGGGAAAGGGCCTTGGTGGGAAAAAGATACAGGCACCGGGCCTTCCCATCCTTGAGGAGAATATCAAGGCAGGGAAGATTATAGCACAGGGTCTTTCCCGACGCCGTGGGGGTAAGTACCGCGGCATTTTTTCCTTCTCCGAGCGCATTCCAGACATCAAGCTGATGAGTATAAAGCCCTGTTATCCCCCTCCGCCGCAGGGCGCAGGCAAGCCCTTCGTCCAGACCGGGAGGAAAGGGCGCGTAACGGCCCTCCCGCGCTTCGAGAATTCTTTCATGAACGATATTGGGGGCAAATTCCGGACTATGAAGTATTTCTTTTAGCGCCCGGAGTTTTTTTTCACTTTCGTGCGGATTAATTCCCGCCGAACCGTCTGGCATGATGCATTGTATCCCGCACGGGAAAGTCAATGCAATATGGGCGAAACAACAAACGGCATGACCATTTATCGTTTCGCTGGGGAGTTTTGCGGCCTGGACCGCAAAACTCCATGGCACATACGCGGAGGCCGCGCGGGAAATTTTTACACTCCCTATCGACAGACCGGAAATTCCATCTTATACTATACGAAGCGGCCCGATATTTCATATGAAAACGAAACCACAGCCAGGAGGCGCTGTATGCCAGATGTATTGTCTATTGTATTGGGAGGCGGCAAGGGCACCCGCCTTTTCCCCCTGACCCAGGCGCGGGCTAAACCGGCCGTTCCCTTCGGCGGAAAATACCGCCTTGTTGACATTCCTCTCTCAAACTGCATCAACGCCAATCTCAGACACATTTATATCCTTACCCAGTTCAATTCGGCATCTCTTCACCTGCACCTTTCCCAGACATACAATTTCGATTCCTTTTCTTCGGGCTTTGTCGAAATCCTCGCCGCGGAGCAGACGTTTGAACATTCAGGATGGTACGAAGGCACTGCCGACGCGGTCCGCAAGAATTTTGTCCATTTCAGGACGCAGAACCCTTCATGGTATCTCATCCTGTCGGGGGATCAACTGTACCGCATGGATCTCAAAGATCTGCTGGAAAAGCATCAGAATTCAGGCGCCGCCATCACCATAGCCTGTACCACGGTGGACCGGGAAAACGCCGGCCAGCTCGGCATACTCAAGGCGGACAAAAACAACACCATTACCGAATTTCTTGAAAAACCCGGACCGGTCAAGGATATTGCCGATTTCAGAATTCTCCCCGAACTTTTAGGCGGAAAGCCCGCTTCCGACAAGTACCTTGCCTCCATGGGAATCTACGTGTTCAACGCCGACGCCATGGAGGATTGCCTTGCCAACGAATCGACGGATTTCGGTAAAGAGATTATTCCGCTGGCCATAAGCAGGCTCAAGGTGAGCAGTTATATTTTTGACGGCTATTGGGAAGATATAGGAACCATAAGGAATTTTTACGAGGCCAACCTGGAGCTTACCACCCTGAAACCCAAATTTGACTTTTATGACGAAACGCGGCCCATCTTTACCCATTCCCGCAGCCTTCCTCCCTCAAAGATGAATTTCAGCAACATGAACCAGTCCATTGCCGCCGAAGGCTGCATCATAACCAACGCATCCATTACCAATTCCATTGTGGGGGTAAGAACGATCATCGAATCGGGGGCAAGTCTCAACGGCGTCATCTGCATGGGCGCGGACTTTTATGAATCGGAAGCACGAAAACACGAAAACGCCGAGGCGAGGATTCCCAATATAGGCATAGGAAAGGGAACCATCGTCAAACGGGCAATCATCGACAAGAACGCCTGCATAGGCGAAGGCTGCCGCATAGGCGTGGACGACTTTCCCCGGAACGACGGCAACTACGGCCATTACTACATCGTGGACGGCATCATCGTGATTCCCAAGAACACGGTCCTGTATCCGGGTACGGTGATTTAGGGGTAAAAAAGACTCTGGGAGCCTGTTGCACTGGCAGGTTTTTCCGGCACTTTGTGCCGGAAAAACCACGATTAATGGGCATCCTGCGAACCTTCGGTTCGACGCAGTTTGCAGGGTAAAAAATCGCCTTGCAGGCGATTTTTGGAGGTTTTAT
>JAIROE010000207.1 GCA_031257715.1 Treponema sp.
AATGAATACGGCCTGGATGAGTAAATGTCAGCAGGCGTACAACAAGGCAAAAGTCGGCTTTGGAACGGACAAAGATTCCATGGCCCAGGTAATGTCCGCCTTGGATACGATTGATCTGAAGAAATGTGGAGTTACCTTCAAAAAATAAAGGAGTAACAGTATGGCATTATTCGGCAAAAAAACAGAAGGCGGGTTGATGGACGTTATCCGCTGTGACGAGGAAACCTACCTCATCTGGAAGTGGCGGCCCGCGGGCGCGGACGCCGGCGGCACCAAAAAAGAAAACGCGATCCGCTGGGGCAGTTCGCTCCGCGTCAAGGACGGCGAGGTCGCGGTGTTTGTCTACAAACAGAAAGACGGCGCGATGCAGGACTTCATCGAAGGCCCCTTCGATGAAACCATTAAAACGGCGAACTTCCCGGTACTGTCGTCCATCGTGGGTGCGGCCTTTGGCGGCGGCTCGCCGTTTCAGGCGGAAGTGTATTTTATCAACCTGGCCGGGATCATTCAGGTTAAATTCGGCGTTCCCTATTTTGACGTGTTCGATCCGCGCTTTCTGGATTTCGCCGTGCCGGTTGCGGTACGGGGAACCATCAGTTTCAAACTGGCCGACTACAAAGCGTTCATCAAACTGCACCGGCTCATCGACTTCGATCTGGAAGCGTTCAACAGGCAAATCAAAGACGCGGTGATCAAGTACGTAAAAGGCGTGGTAGCGAACATCCCCCAGGAAAACGGCATTCCGGTTATACAGCTTGAGCGCAGGATTTTGCAGATTAACGAAATTATCGAGGGCTATCTCAAACCCCGTTTGCAGAACGATTTCGGCGTCCTTGTGAGTGCGGTGGACATTGGCGCGGTGGAGCCGGACAAGGAGAGCGAGGGCTATCAGTCCCTTATGAGTGTTACCAAAGACATCACCGGGCAGACGACCCAGGCGCAGGCCGCGATAAATGTACAGAATATGCAGGACTTGCAGGCGATCAACGCCGGGAATATGGCGGAGAGCCTGCGGATTCAGCGGGAGGAAGCGCAGCACGCCCAGCGCATGCAGACCGATGCGGCGAACTTTGCCGTACATGCCCTGAACCAGCAGACAAAGGTGGGCCTTGCCGGTGCCCAGGCGCTGGGGCAGATGGGCGCAAACGGCGCGATGAACATGAACGCCGGCGGCGGCATGAACCCCGCCGCGATGATGACCGGCATGGCGATGGGCGGCGCGCTTGGCGGCCAAATGGCCGGCATGATGGGCAGCATGATGCAGGGCGTACAGCAGCCGGGCGGCGCTCCGCCCGCTCCCGGTACGGCTCCTCCCGCTCCGGGCACAGTTCCGCCGCCCCCGCCGGTTGTGCAGTACAACGTCGCGGTAAACGGGCAGACCACCGGCCCCTTCACCCTGCAGCAGCTCGCACAAATGACGGCGGCGGGCCAGTTTACGCCGCAGTCGCAGGTGTGGAAGCAGGGAATGTCCGGTTGGGCCGCCGCGGGAACTGTCGCGGAACTCGGTTCCGTGTTCGCGCAATCCGTGCCGCCCCCGCCGCCGGCGGGTTAAGGAGGCTGTATGTACGATGAACACAGTTTTTATTCGATTGACCGTCTGGTCGAATTCGGTATGAGCATGGCTATCGCGCAGCAGATGGTGAATACGATGAATCACACAATGCAGAACATGCACATCCCCGGCGCGGGAAATCCCATACGGCAGCCGGACACGCAGCAGCGCGTCTATTACGCCGTGCTGGACGGGAAACAGGCGGGGCCGTTTTCCGAAACGGAACTTGCCCGGCTCGTGAACGAGAAAAAGATTTCGCGTGAAACGTATATTTGGCACACGGGGCTGCGTGAATGGAAAACAGCGGAAAACGTGCCGGAGATCGTACGACTGGCCGCCCTTGCACCGCCGCCGATTGGGGGGACCGTATGAAAATCAACCCTGTTTTGGCGATTATCGCCCTTGCCATTTCCGCCCTGGCCGCTTACGGCTTTTTTGCGTGGAACTCGGGCGAGCCGTATCAACTGCTCCTTGCCGGCGGCGGCGGCTTGACAATTTTTTTGCCCTTAAGCGGCCTGCTTGCGTTCCACCCCGGCGGGCGCGGAACCGCCGGCAATATCCGCGCGTTGTCCGTTGTTTTTCTCTTGCCGGAAATTATTATCAACGTCATTTTTAGTGCGATAAACGTGACAGGGCCCACGGTGTATATCATCGTCAACGGCATATTGATGTTGATATACATTCTGATTGCGTATGCGATAAGCCGCGCGCTCAAATGAACCGGGGACGCAATCACCGGGCTCCTGAAATTTCGGCAAAGCCTGGCGTTTAGCCTTCCAGCCGGCGGTAGCACTCGTCAATGACAGGGTACAGGGACGGAAGCTCAAAGCCCATTTCCGCCAGCGCCTTCCGGTCCGCGCTTTCGGCCCAGTTCATGTACGGATCGGAGTAATGCCCCTTAAGAAAATCGAAGATAAGGTCTTCGGCCCTTTCGGGCGGATTGAAGAAGATTCCCCTGCCGGCGCCGAGTATCTTCCGTATTGAAGGCCTGACATGGGAAAGGAAGCGTTCCCGGTAAAGATCGTATGAACGGCCGGAAAGTTCCTGCAGGCGGTCTGAAACGGAGCCGCCCGCGGGGGCGGGAACAGTCCTGAATTTCCGCCGCCGCCTCGCCGGCGCTTTCCGGGTTTCCAGGTCTTCTCCGCCCTCCGCCGGCCGTTTTGCGGCCGCCGTCTTCCCGGGCCGGACGGCGGTCTTTTTCTCCGTTTTTCTTCGCGCCGGTTTTTTCCGCGCCGGTTTCCGCCTGGGGGAGGGTTTTCGCCCGGCCGCGGCTTTGACCGCCCCGGAAGACGCCCCGTCCCCGCCGTCTTCGGCCTTTTCAATTTTTTCGCCGCCCCCTTCTCCATCTTCCGTTTTTACGCCCCGCGCGCCGGGGGCCAAAAGGGCCTCCGGCGAATTCATCTGCGCCTTGATGATGTTCCAGCGTATTTGCAGATAGCGGTCGCCGCGTATGGAATAGTAGTAACCCGACACCAGGGCGGACATGACCGCCGAAAGGATCTCGTCGTCACGCCGTTTGGCCATCCTGCTGCGGCGTATGGCAAGGAAGACATCGTAATGTTTGGTCCCGTGCTTGCGGGAATAGAGAAAGAGAATGCGTTCAAAAGCGGGATCATCGATCTGGTTCCAGTATTTGACGCAGAAGGCGAGGATCTGATCCTCAATGCGGGTGATGTTTTCCGGAATTTCAATGCGGGAAAGATCCCCCGGAGAAAAGACCACCGACGAAAAATCAATCACGGGGCCGCCGAAGCGGAGCTTGAAGCGCCTGGTTTCTTCCTCCTCCCTGCGGCGCCTCCTTTCCCTGCGGCGTTTTTCGTTTTCGGCTACAGAGAGAGACTGGGTAAGATAGGCGCGGATAAGTTCAACCGCCTTCATCATGGACTTCACCTTGAAATCCATGGCCTGGGCGTAGCGCAGAAAACGCTCAATGGCCGCAACCGCTTCAAAGCGGTCGCGCGGCAAAAGCTGCATGATGTCTTCCGCGGCTCGTATGGTGGAATAGACATCCCGCCTGTTGTAGTGGTCCGCCTTGTCGACGATATAATTGATGGCCCGCCTGATGCGTTCCAGGGAACGTTCCCCCAAAGCGCGGTACGCCGCCCCCATGAGCAGGCGGAACGCGGGATCGCGGCTCCGGTAACTGCGCAGCAGGGCGGTGCGGAATTCATCGTTGGGATAGCGGATCCTCAGACGTGATTGAAATATGCGAAGGGCGTCCTCCGGCTGGCCTGTTGAACGGAGGTAATAGTACCGTTCTATATCAGGATCATGATTGGGAAGGAGATAGGGGTACTCCGAGCGGAGCAGTTCATCCTGTATTTCGCCGATGTTCATCTTTCAATAATACTACCGTTATGCTATGATTACTACATGCGTAACATTTCTTCATTTTCAGTATCGGCCGCCATGAGCGGCATTCTCTTCGTTTTGCTGGCCGAAACGGCTTTTCCCGCCCCCGGCGACGCCGCTCTGGGAAACGGCCTTTTTGCCAGAATCACCACAAACCGCGGCGACATAGTGGTCCGTCTGGAATTCCAGAAAACCCCCCTTACCGTCTGTAATTTTGTCGCCCTTGCCGAAGGCAAGATGAACATTACCCGGGGGAAGCCCTATTACAACGGCCTTACTTTTCACCGGGTAATCGCCGACTTCATGATACAGGGGGGAGATCCGCTGGGAAACGGACAGGGGGGCCCCGGTTACCGCTTCCCCGATGAATTTGACGCCGGCCTCAAACATGACAATGCCGGGGTACTTTCCATGGCAAACGCGGGACCGGGAACCAACGGCAGCCAGTTCTTCATTACCCATACGGCGACCCCCTGGCTTGACGGCAAACATACCGTATTCGGCCGGGTCGTGGAAGGCCAGAACGTGGTGAATGCCGTCCGGCAGGGCGACCGTAT
>JAIROE010000331.1 GCA_031257715.1 Treponema sp.
CAGTAGCTTGAAAACCCCCATTTGAAACTAAAATACCGGCTCCAATGAATCCCAAAACAGCTAAAGGAGTTCCCGTACCAGCCGAAGCAACTGTACCCGCTCCAGAAGCAGTATAAAGTAAAACTCCTCCCGCAGCCTTTCCAACGCCTTTCAATATATTTACGATACCTCTTCCTGTCATATCCCAATCTGCCATTCCGTCGGGGTCCGTGTATTTGAGGGGATTATTTCCCGCGTAGTGATACACATGCAGGTTTACCGTGTTGAATGTTCCTCCCATCCCCGGAAGATTCCCGTTGTGTTTGCGGGCTTCCTCATTCACAGGCGCTCCGGGGATGTATTCCCCCATCGCGGGGTCGGCGGACAGCCACCGGCTCGCCCTCGGGTCAAGATACCTCGCCCCGTAGTAATACAGCCCCGTCTCCGTCACAAACTGCGATTCCCCGAAAATACATGCATGCCCTTGCTGCCGGTCTCATTCAGCATTCAGACAGTATATCACACTTTTCCAGAAAATCCACAATACGCAATGCGATGGCCTTTTTCGGCCAACCGGCTGGTTCCGGTATCCTGGTTCACGTACATCCCTTATGGCCGGAAATAAGGTGACTCTCCCGTGTTATCTGTAAATCTCCGTTTCGCTGTACCCGTTCCGGCTGTCCCCCGGGTTATCCCCGGCGTTATCGTGTTTCCCGCGGCCCGGGCGCCGTCCATTTGGGTTTCAAGCACCCTTTGCGGCAGCCGTCCCGTCAGCCGCTTTACCGGACCGTTTTGCCCGGGAACTTCTTCCCGGGTCAGTCCTTTCAAATGAAGAACCCGGGAGCAAGCTCCGGGGTATGGACCACGCCTTCCAATCAACGTGGTCCAGCGGTAGATCCCGCTGCTCTTTCTCTCTCTTTTTTCTTCCGGGCCATGGCCGTTGCCTTAAAGGCCGCGGTGGATTGCCCCGTGTTAGACAAGGGGAGGAAAATGGCTTACGATTTAACCGGATGGGAAATAACTATGCGTATGAATATTAAAAAACTTTTCAGTTGGGCTTTTAACGCGTTTTCGGGGAGGGTGTACCGTATTGTCTACAGGCCCCACAAGAGCGCAAGTCCCCTTGCGGACCGGATTCTTGCCGACGCGCTCCGGCTTGCCGAGCTTCCCTCGCCCAGTCCCGGTGAAGAAAAGCGGGCCGCCTTTGTGCGGGAGCGGCTTGCCGCCGCCGGGTCTGCTCCGGTGACGGTTGAAGGGGAAGGAGGCGGCCTTCTGGTCTCTCTTGCGCCCTCCGGCGCGCGGAAGCGCCCTCCCATCCTCCTTTACACAAGCCTCCGGTCGTACTACTGGCATCCTGTGGAAAGCCTTGGCAGGCTTGACCGCGAAAACGCCGAGGGCGCGGGGCTTTCGGGCGGACTTGGGCCTGCGGCCCTGCTTTCGCTTGCCGAAAGGATCACGGGAAGGCAGCTCTGCGTAAACCGTGAAGTAATCCTTTTCTTTTCGGCCCTGTCTCCCGCCGATCCCGAAAATCAGTACCGCACGCTTCTTGACAGGCTGGGGGAAAAGCCCGCCGCCGCTGTCGGGGTACGGGGCTTTTCACTGGGGCGCATCATCCATCCGCGCGCCTTTTGCAGGCAGCGGATTATCCTGCCGCCGCCGGGAAAACCGGGGGAGCATACGGCGGCGGACACCATTGCGGGCATAGGGGGGTATCTTCTGGAAAAGGGCCGCGAAAGCGGGGTGAGTTTCCGCATACGCCGCATAGAGGGGGGCGTTCCCTTCGGCGGCGGAGGCGGAAACGGCGGGGCTGTCCTTGAAACGGAAACGGAATCTTCCGGCGGCGGGCAGGTTGCCCAATTTGCGGATCTGGTAAAATCCGCGGCGGAAAGGATGGCCGGCGAGGCAGGAACTTCCGCCCTGGTGAGTGTTCTTTCGTTTGTTTCCCCCGGCGATCCGTCCGTCAGCGAAAGGCTCTTTGACATCCTTGTGCCGGCGATGAAGAGGGAGCGCGTGAAATTCCGGCAGGAAGAGGGCATGGATACGGCGGGCCTCTTTTCGGCGGAGGGCATACCGGCCCTTTCCCTGGGCCTTGCCCTGGGGAAGACGGAGGAGTCACGCGATATTGTCAGCATCGCGTCGGTGGAAAAGGGGCGGCGGCTTTTGGAGCGATTTGTTGTCCTCCTGGGGGAAAAACTGTGACGGGCGGCGGCATACTGGAACGGACTTGGCATCATTCCCGCTTTCAGGACATACCGCGCCTGGTCGAATTGAAGGAAAAGAAGGGCCTTAAAATCTCCCTTGCCTTTCCGACGCTGAACGAAGAGCGGACCATAGGGAAGGAAATCCTCGTGATACGCACCGAGCTCATGGACCGTTACCGCCTTGTAGACGAGCTTGCCGTCATTGATTCATCTTCCAGTGACAAAACCCGGCAGGTGGCCGGGCGTTTCGGGGCGCGGGTTATCGCTTCAAAAACGATACTCCCCAAATACGGCAGCTTCCGGGGCAAGGGTGAAAATCTCTGGAAGAGCCTTTACGCGCTTGAAGGGGATATTATCGTCTGGGTGGATGCCGACATTTCAAACATAGCGCCTAAATTCGTCTACGGGCTTGTGGGCCCGCTGCTCGAGGACGACGGCATTTCCTATGTCAAGGCTTTTTACGAACGGCCCCTGCGGACGGCGGCCCCTGCCCGGACGGCAGGGACGCCGGCAAAGGGCGGCATTGCCCTGTCGGGCGGCGGGCGCGTTACGGAAATACTCGTCCGTCCGGTCTTTTCGTTTTTTTACCCGGAACTTGCCGCCCTTATCCAGCCCCTTTCCGGCGAATATGCCGGAAGGCGCACCCTTCTGGAGCGGCTGCCGTTTTCTGTGGGTTACGGCGTGGAACTGGGCCACCTTATCGACATTTTGAATCTTGAGGGCGGCGGGGCCATCGCCCAGGTGGATCTGGACGTGCGTATACACCGCAACCAGACGACTTCGTCACTGGGGAAGATGTCCTTCGGCATACTCAACACGCTTTTTTCACGGCTTGAAAAGTCGGGCTCCGTCAATGTGTTCCGCGAACCGGGGAAAAAATACATCTCGGTTGAAAGGGAAGATGCTTTTCGCCGTGTCAGGGAAACGGAGATACCCGCCGCCGAGCGGCCTCCCATGATTGAGATAAGCGAATACCGGGAGAAATTCAAAAAATAGCACATCGAAAACCCCGCGGGATTTCCGTATGTGCCCTCATTTGAAAAGTTGTCCCGCGAGGCCGGGAATGGAAATGATGTTTCCGGCGGCTCCTCCCAGACTTGAGAGAAAGAAAACCAGAAGGGCCCGGAGGATGCGGTTCAGGTATATCCCCTTAAGGCCCGTGATGTCTTCATTTACATTTTGCGCGTCTTCTACCCTGGGCTTGCGCATGTACGCCTGCGTAAGGCCGGAAAAGAGGCCCACCCCGATAAAGGGGTTAAGCGTAGCCACGGGCGCCCCGATGAAGGATGCGAGAATGGCAAGCGGGTGGGCCAGCGCGATGAGGCTGCCCAGGGCGGCAAGCGATCCGTTCCAGAGGACCCAGCGGAGGAGCAGCGTGATGCTCATGTCCAGGCCGGAACGCAGAAACCCCAGCGCAACGAGGGCGACAATGAGGACGGGGATGATCCAGCCCGCCGCCTTTGAGAGGAAGCTCTTGGGGGGAATGAGGTCCAGTTCCGATACATCGGCGTTTTCTTCACCTGCGGCCATTTTTTCAAGATGGATTCTGATGCCCGCAAGGTGGCCCGCGCCCACCACCGCGGCGGCTGCGGCGCCCCCGGCTGCCGTGTTTCCGCCCATATCCCTTACGCTGGTCCAGATTTTCGCCGCGAGGTAGCGGTCGCGCTCGTCTATCAGGGTTTCCTTTACCGGGGGAAGGTAGTCCGCCAGCTCCGACATCATTCCGTCAAGTTCGCTGCCCTTTTTGAGGTTCTCGATTTCCGCCTCGCCGAGTTTTTCCGTGGTAAAGGCCCCGGATAAAAGAGAAGCCAGCAGCTTGCTTTTGTTCCAGAAACCGCAGCGGGCCCATGCGCGGCGGAGGGTGATCTGTACCTCGCGGTCACAAAAGACGAAGGGGATGCCCAGTTCTTTTGCCGTTGTGACGGCGGTCTTCATCTCTTCGCCGGGTTTTACCCCCAGTTCGTTTCCCAGCCGCCGCTGAAAGCCCGAAAGGACGAGATTCGCGATAAGGAGGAAACCCTTGCCCTCACGGAACACCCTGGTCACGTTGAGTTTTTCCCAGTTATCCTTTTCCGAGATGGATGCGTAGCGGGCCCCGTCCAGTTCCACGCAGACCACGCCGGGCTTTTCTTCACGTATGATGCGGTCGACTTCGGCTATGCTTTCCCGTGATATGTGGGCGGTCCCTATGAGGATTATGTCCCGGCCGGAGACGTTCATGCGCAGCAGATTGTCATTCATTGATCTTCTCCTGTTTTTTCATGGCGTCCGTGAAACGCCGAAACAATTCTTCCTCACTTATACCGGCGGCGGGATCAAGAATACCCCCCGCCATATAATCATGCCCGCCGCCCTCGCCTATGCCTTTAAGGGCCTCCCGTATAATGAAGGCGGCGGATACGGCGGGATCACGGGACCGGACCGACACATGGCGCTCCGGCCCTTCATCCTCTATGATGACAGTAACAAAAATTTCCCTGAAACGCAGGAAGAAATCGGCCAGAATAGCGATGACTTCCTGTGAAGTTTCCAGCGGAATGCGGGAAAAGAGCATCCTGCCCTGTAGTCTGGCGCGAGTCACCGCCTTCTCAAAGGCGGGGAGATTTTGCGTTGAAAGGGAAGCCTTGACCACCCTGCTGCTGTATTCCCAATCCCCCGTAAAGAAGAGCCGGTGCAGGGCGTCTATGTCCGGCTTCATCACGCGGCGGGAAAGAAAGTCCGTGTCCATCTCTATGCCCATGATCAGAGCCGTGGAAGTCTGCCGGTCCGGGGCAAGTCCCGCCTCCTCCCAGTAATCCGCAATGATGGCGGCGCAGGAGCCGGAATCGATCCTGATGTCGGTGAAGGGGCAGCCGGGGACGCCCGAATTGGCGTGGTGATCCACCACGCCGAAGAGAAAATCCGTTACCGGCCGGGCATTGGTGTTGGTAGGGTTTCCGTCCACCACGATACAGGGCGCGGAATGCAGATCCTTCACCATATCGTGAACACGGTGCAATGGAATTTCCAGATCCTTTATCATGGTTTTGAGTGAGAAACTGTTGATGATCCCCCGGTAACACAGGCGGGTTTCGATTCCCTGTTTTTCCAGAAGCCGGGCAAGGGCAAAGGCCGAAGCTGCTGCGTCGTGATCGGGAAAATCGTGGGTCTGAATGACCGCCGTTCCCTTCCCCCTGCCGCCGAAACGGTCTTCCAGCAGCGCCGTCATACGGGAAAAAGCGGTCATCAGGAACCCGGAATTTCGCCGGGGAACCGGTCTTCGTTCGTACCGGAAATTCGCAGATTCCGCTCTTCAACAACGATCTGGTTAAGCCTCCATTCGGGAATGGCCCGCCGGTCCATCTCCAGAACACGGAGGAAATACCTGTCCGCGAGCGTCCTGTTTCCCCGTATGTCGTAGTAATGGGCAAGGTAGTACAGCATACGGGCCTTCTTGTCGGGATCCTTTTCCTGATCGATGCGGATAACAAGATCGTTGTCCCCCGAAAGATCATGGTAAAGCCGGAGCATGTACCACTCCAGCGATTCCCTCTCGAAACGCCGCAGCGCCTGTTCCAGAAACTGCCGGGGATCGCCGATTTTTCCCGCGCGCATCCAGTTCATCGCGGCGAGCAGCGCGTAGGTTGAATCTTTGGGAGCACGGCGGGACGCCTCAAGAAAATTGTCCCGCGCCTCGGTCCAGAGGCGCTTGCGCATTTTGATGATCCCCAGCCCCTCGAAGGCAAAGTAATATTCCGGTTTGAGCCGGGCCAGCGCCGTGTAATCCCTTTCGGCACCGTCGTAATTTCCCAGATCGTCCTTGATACCGGCGGAATATACATAGGCAAGAAAGTTACGCGGGTCAAGGCTTATCGCCCGGTTAAATTCCTCAAGGGCGTCTTCTTTCCGGTTCAGATCAAGCAGGATATTTCCCCGGTCCACGGCTATCCAGTAGTTGTTTTTGTCCAGTTCCTTTGCCTTGTCAATGTCGGCAAGGGCCTCCCGGGGATAGCCTTCCGAACGGTAAAGCCTGGCCCGTTCACTCAGAGGTGTAAACCAGGCCGGGTACAGCCTTACCGCCTTGTTAAGAAAACGCTCGGCATTCTTCGGATCACGGTTGTGGCGGTACACAAGGGCCCGCCCCACAAGAGCGCCCCCGTTATCCGGCTCGGCGGCAAGGGCGCGGTCAAAATAGCCGGCCGCCGTTCTGAGGGATCTTGCCCTGAGGCTGATGTTCCCAAGCTCCACCAGGGCTTCGACATTCTTCGGGTCCTGTTTGACGAGGCCTTCCAGTACGTTCCGCTGTTCCCGTTCATTTCCCGCCGCCCCGTGAACGGCGGCAAGAACCAGCATGGCCGCGGTGCTGCCGGGGTTTTCGGAAAGTATACCGTCCACTATCGCACGGGCTTCCCCGTTCTTTCCCGCCGCGGCCAGCACCGATGCCTTGAGGAGCTGTATGCCTTC
>JAIROE010000251.1 GCA_031257715.1 Treponema sp.
AAAGAACTGGTCCGCAAATGCGCCAAGTATGGGAGAAGTGCCGGCAAAAAGAAAGCTGTTACTGCCCACGGGAGTAAATTTGGCCGTCAATCCGTTAAACTGGGGTATGTCGTCTTTCACTTTTTGAGGAGATCCGGAATCAGGAGTCAAACCCGTCATCATGTATTCGAACTGTTCCAGTCCTATCCATGAAAGCTGACCTGTGATGTTTGCGGTTCCATTGGCAAGCCCTGTCGGAGCATCGCTCTTGAAATTCAGGGTACAGGTAAAGGACAGATCGGGAGCGATGGTGAAACTGGCGCTCGTCGTCATTGCCGAGTTACCCGTCCACGTGCCTATCAGCCACTGTGGAAGTTCATGAGGAGGCGCGGAATCTTCCTTGCATCCGGCAAAAAACAGCGCGCAGATTACGGACAGGGCTGCGGCGCTTTTTAACAGCAGGTTCTTTTTCATTGAAATCTCCTTAATCATCTTGTATATTTCGTCGTATATATCCCCATCTATGGGGGAATAACCAGGATCAGTGTAGCCCATACAAAGGGGCGGATCAAGCCCTTTTTGGATTTATTTAACATATTTGTATAACATATATACAAACATAGTCAAAAAGTAATATAATAGACATATATTGATAAACGTACAGGAGTACAGGATGAGAAAGGGATTTTTGATATTGGCGGTTTCGGCCGGCCTGGCCGTATGTGGAATGAATATATACGCGGCGGATTTTTCCCTGAGCGCCGGCGGGGGAGGCCTTTTGGGTGGACTTTTTACCCGTTATACCCTGTCGGGCGACGGTATTATGGGCGGTGAAGCGATACATGCCGTACAAACCCAGAATATTTCCCAGATTAATTACGGGGGGTTTGTTTTTTTTGACGCGACATACGCCGAATTGTCCGTAAGCATACAGAACGGCGTAAATATCTACGATCAGATGCTGAATGTAGAATTGGATGGTATAAAGCCGGACAAAGGGAAGGGCTGGGAAACCATGATGGGCTTTTCCCTGCTGGCAAAATACCCCTTCACCCTGACCAATTGGCTCTCCATCTTCCCGCTTGCGGGCATCGAATACCAGGTAGCCCTTGTGCAAAAACGGCAGCAGTCGTCCGGCAGCCGCATATACAACAGAACAAACGGAATTTATGAAAAAAACAAGAACAGCAATGCCCTCAGCCTTTCGGACTGGAATTCCCTGTTTATAAATATCGGCGTCGGGGCGGACTTTATGCTTGGTTCCGGCCTTTTTATACGGGGAGAATTTTTGTACGGCTTCAGGCTCATGACGCCCTATGAAACGGACGGGCTTTCACAGATGAAAGACAAAATTCACAACCCAAACCCCAAACTCTCGGGCCTGACCAGCGGCCCCAGCCTTCGAATCGGCCTGGGCTGGCGGTTTTTTACTCCGGGAAAACGCTGATCCTTACCGCACCATCTCCAGTATCTCGTCAATTACCCGGTCGGCGTCCGCGTAAGGCACCTGGCAGGTACCCACCTGATGGTGGCCGCCGCCGCCGTATTTAAGAAGGATACTGCCTACGTCGGCCGTGGCGCTGCGGTTGATGATGCTGTAGCCCACCGTTACGGCGGCGTTGGCTCTGTTTTTGCCGTCTATAACCCAAATGGAAATGTTTTGTTCCGGGTAGAGGGTATAGATGAGGAAGCGGTTTCCCGCGTAGATTACTTCTACGCCGCGCAAATCCACCACAAGGGCCCTGCCGTCGATCTTTGCGTATTTGAGGACCATTTCACGGAAATGCTCGTTCTGTTCGAAATAGATGTCAAGCCGTTCCTTGACATCGCTCATTGCCAGTATCTCGTCTATGGATTTCTCGCTGCACGCCCTGGCAAGTTCTTTCATCAAATCGTAGTTGCTGATGGTAAAATTCCGGAAACGGCCAAGGCCGGTGCGCGGGTCCATGATAAAGCCCAGAAGGATCCAGCCCCGCGGATTGACTATTTCATCGGCGGAAAGATCGCCTGAATCAACTTTGTCAACATAGCGTATCATTTCGGCAAAACGGCCCAGCTTTTCATCTCCGCCGTAATATTCGTAGACAACCCTTGCGCAGCTCGGCGCCTTGCGGGAAACGCCTTCAAAATAGGCGTTTTGTCCCAGACGTTCCGTTTCACTGGAATGGTGATCAAACCAAAGCTTGCATCCTTTGATATAGGGGATATTCGTCAGAATATCATTGTCCGTCGCCTCTACAAGGCCGTCCTGGATGTCTTTGGGATGAACAAACTTCCATTCATCAATAAGCCCCAAATACAAAAGCAGAGCCCCGCATGCCAGTCCGTCAAAATCTGATCTGGTTAATAATCTCATGCCGCAACCATCCTTCCTTTCATATTTTATCATACTGCCGTCTCTTTATTCCATATGCTCCTATAGATTATAATGAACTTATGAAACTTATGCATAAATTTCAAAATTTTGTTTTCCGTGCGATTTTTCCGGTCTTCATAGTTGTGTCCCTGCTTTTTCCCACTTGCGCCACCGTCAAAACCGGCGAGGCGGCGTACGGAAACCTTGGAAAGCCTTCCGATCCGGTTCCCTTTATGGAAAATGTCCGGCGGGGAAAGCTCCCGTCGGGTCTTACCTACTATATTCTGGAAAATTCCAGGCCCCAAGGCCGGGCATATCTTACCCTGGCGGTACACGCCGGGTCGGTGCTGGAAGCCGATGACGAACAGGGATTGGCCCATTTTACCGAACATATGGCCTTTAACGGTACGGTCCGTTTTCCGGAAGCGGAGCTCATCAATTATCTCCGTTCTCTGGGGATGCGCTTCGGCCCCGAGGTAAACGCCTATACCACCTACGACGAGACAGTCTTCGGCATAGAGGTGCCTGTGGAAACGGGCCCTGACGGTGTAAAAACCATACCCGCGCGGGCACTAGCGGTGATTGACGACTGGACCCGGGCCATTACTTTTGTCCCAAAGGATGTGGATGATGAGCGGGCTGTAATCATGGAAGAATACCGTTCCCGGCTCAGCGCGAGGGAACGGCTGATGCGAAAAATACTTCCGGTAATTTTTGAGGGTTCTCCCTATGCCGGCCGTTATCCCATAGGACTGCCTGAAATCATAGAGAATGCCCCCGCTGAACGGCTGGAAAACTTCTACAAACGCTGGTACCGGGCCGACAACATGGCCGTTATTCTGGTAGGCGATTTTGACGGGGAGGCGCTGGAAGCGTCCCTGACTTCCCATTTCCTGATTCCCAAACCGGAAACGCCCCTTGCCCGTCCCGAATATGATCTTCCCCCTCCCAAAAAAGGAAACCTGACAACCCTGATACATACCGACGGGGAATTGACATACACCAGCATATACCTCTACTACAAGCGTACTCCCAAACCGATAAAAGCCGATCTTGCCGATTACCGCGAACGGATGATCGACATCCTTGTAGACCATATGCTTTCCCTCCGCTTTGAGGAGGCAAGCCTCAATCCGGACTCCCCGTATATCGGAGCCGGCGCGGGAGGCCTTGGATACGGAAAATCATCCCGCTATTACATCCTTGCAGCCCAGGCGAAAACCGGGAGTACGGGAGCGGCGCTGGCGGAGCTGTTGAAAGAAAAAGAATCGATGATCCGTTATGGTTTTACCGAAGCGGAGCTTGCCGTCGCCAAAACTTCTTTTCTTTCCGGTCTTGAACAGCTGGTTTCCGAAAAGAACAGGCAGGAATCAAGCCGCTATGTCTCACTTTTTACCAATCATTTCATTTCGGGAGAAAGCCTGCCCGATCCCGAATGGGAACTTTACGCGGCGCGTGAGCTGCTTCCCGGCATAAGCGCCGCCGACATCCTTGCCGCAGTGAGGGATTATTTCAAACACGGCGATCTCCGTATCTTTGTTTCCGCGGCGGAAGCCGAGGCGGCGAGTCTTCCTTCGGAGAGGGAGATCAGGGATATGGTGAGGACAAGCGCAAGCATGAAAATAGAGCCTCCGGCGGCGGCTCAGGTGGAAAGCGGGCTCCTCCCTGAAGATATTGAACCGGGGAAAATAACCGCCGAAACGACGGACGGCGAAACCGGTGCAGTCATCTGGACCCTGGAAAATGGGGCAAAGGTTATCCTCAAGGAAACGAAGAACCGGAACAACGAAATTGCCTTCAATGCCACGGCCAAGGGCGGTCTGACCAGTGCCGCGCCGGATGATTTTGTTTCCGTCCGGCTTGCCGCCGAAATGGCCGAAATATCGGGGCTTGGCCCCTATTCCCGGCCCGATCTGATAAAAAAACTCGCCGGTAAACAGGTGACTTTAGGTTTCCATGTTTCCGATATCACAAGGGGCTTCGATGGTTTCGCCGCCTCCGGGGATATCAGGACCCTTTTTGAAATGCTCTACCTGAGCTTTACCCGGCCGCGTATAAACCGGGATGCCGTTGCCGCGATGATGGATCAGTACCGGACTACACTGAACCGGCGGAACGAAGATCCCAATACGGTATTTTCCGATGAGATTACAAGGACTACACGGGGAAACAGTCCCTGGTACAAGCCGCTTGAACTTGCCGATCTTCCCCGGGTTGACCCTGAAAAAGCCCTTGCTTTTCTCCGCCGTGCCCTTAATCCCGCGGACTATACTTTTGTCTTTGTGGGGAATCTTGATATGGAAACGATGCGCTCCTGCGTCGAAACATACCTCGCCCCGATTTCCCGCGGTGAAGCTTTCAACAGTTGGCAAGATCCCGCCATTGTCCGGCCGGGAAAAATTGAACGAAAAGTTTACAAGGGAAAAGAAGACAAGAGCTTTGTCTATCTTGGCTGGTTCAGGGACGCTCCGTGGTCTGAAGAAAGCAGCATTGCCGCCCAGATTTTAACCGAATACCTCGATATCCGGATGACCGAGGAAATACGGGAAAAACTCGGCGGTGTCTATTCGATTTCCGTAAACGCTTCGGCGTCTCCGGGGCCTTCATCCGAACTTTCCATGGGGGTTTATTTTGCCTGCGATCCCCGCAGGGCAGAAGAGCTTTCCGCCGCGGTGACGGCGCTGCTTGAACGCACCGTTTCACAGCCGGCAGATCGCGGTATTTTTGACAAATCCGTTGAGGCCCTGCAAAAAACATGGGAAGCGTCGGTACAGAACAACGCCTACATAGCTCAAAGCTATGCCAATTCTTCGGTACTTCTCGACACGCCGCTTTCACGTCTTGACAGGCGGTCGGAACTTTTCCGCAGGATACGCCCCGAAGAAATCCGGAAATTGTCCGGATTGATCCTTTCAGACGGGCCGGCAAGCGTCGTTTTATACCCGGACAATTGGAAGAGTCAGGAGAATTAGGAGCCGAAAACCCTGTCGGCCTTGCCGGTAAACCACTGGAGAATGGCTTTGGTGCGGTTGGTAAAGGAATTGCCGATGCGTTCCCCCAGTCCGGGAAAGGCCGACGCTCTGGCCATGGAAGCTGCGTAAACAAGAAGGCTGTCTTCGGCGTCCAGTACCGCAACAAGGGACCGGAGGCGGTTTTTCCCTACCGCGGTAATGATGCCCACATTCATCGCGGTGAGGTTTTCCTGAGTAAAGATGAGAAAATCCGCTCCCGTCCTGTATTCATAGCGGTATATATTGTCCCCAAAGGTAAGATCCTTCTGCCTGGCGTAGAGGACAAGTTCTTCGGGCGGCACCGTGTAGACCGGATCGGGCAGGGGCCGTTTTGTTTCGGGATTGGTTATTACCGCCGAAGTCTCATAGAAGGTTCTCATGGTCTTGCGGGTTGCCGAATAGTACTGTATTCCGGCAAGGCTTGAAATGGCCAGCGCCTCGTTGTAGAGGTTTCGCCGTTCTTCTTCGGTCCAGGAACCGGAAACCGCACCGTCAACATTTATCCTGGTCCTGCCGGGTTTTTTATACAGGGAAAGTGTTTCAACAATAATGCCCGGACTGAGGTTCCGTTCTATCTCGCCGATCAGGGTACGCACCGCCGCGTGGCCGGGAAGCAGTGCGGGCCGGGGATTTTTCAGCTGAACATGTGAAAGGAGCTCTCCGTTCCGCAGGGCGGCGGCCCGCTCCGGCCCCGCAAGTTCTTCCAGCGAAACGGAAAATACGGGAAAAACGGCAAGAATGAACATCGAAACAATCAGCACAAATGTCTTGCTGTTCACGCGCTACCTCATGCTTCCGCGGTAATACACTCTGACCTGTTTGTAGAGCCCTTCGCCTTCGCTCTTTGTTTCCACATCGGCAATATCGTTTAAAGTGGTGTGAATAAGGCGGCGGTCAAAAGGATTCATGGGCTCCAGAAGAATGGAAGCGCGGTTTTCCCGTACACGGTCAGCGACGGTATAGGCAAGGCGCACAAGGGATTCTTCCCGGCGTATCCGGTAATTTTCGCTGTCAAGAATGATGCGGGTATCTTCCCGGCCCAGCCGTCCGGCATATATATTGGCAAGAAGCTGAAGGGCGTCAAGGTTCTTTCCCTTTTTCCCGATGAGGATGGAAGAATGTTCGGAATCAATTTTGAAGCCGATCTTGCGGTCTTCCCTGAAAAGTACCGACGCCTTGCCGCCGTATCCCATTCGGCTGATAAGACCTTCAAGAAAATCCATCATCTTTTGCTCAAATTCGTTCTGCGCGCCGGGATCACCAAAAACCGTCTGCCTGCCTGGGGACGAATCGTCTTCGCCGCTTGCTTCCGCAGGAAAGCGCCGTTCTTCGGATAATCCGCGCCCCGGTTCCGGCCTGGTTTCCGTCTGCGTGACCGGCTTGTCTGTGTGAACCTGTATTTTCACATAGCCTTTCTTAAACAGCCCCTGACGCTGGGCTTCCATAATCTCAACGTCAAAATCATTCTTTTCAAGTCCCAGTTCTTCAGCCGCCCGGTCAATCGCTTCTTTTTCGGTACGGCCTTCAAATTCATACACCATTGGAGCCTCCTATCGCTTTTTCTTTTTTTTCGGGGTAATGACGGGTCCCTTTGCCGCCGCCGCCGCCTGTGCGGCCCGTTTTGGCGCCAGGTATTTGTTAATCGCTACCTGCTGGACCAGTGTCAGGATATTGGAAAAAATCCAGTAGATGAGCAGCCCCGAGGGCACATCATACAAGATAAAGAAGAAAATAAGCGGCATGGCGTAAAGCATCAGCTTCATCTGCGTATTGCTTTGCTGATCCGGCGTCTGGGTCACTTTTCCGTACAGGAGCTGTGACCCCACATAGATAAAGGGCAAAAGCCGTATGTCGGTCCAGCCCAGGATGGGCAGCCTGAAACCGGAAAAATGATACACCGATTCAGGAAGGGAAAGATCGGGGATCCATTTTGGAATAAACATGGCCCCCCGCAGATCGAAATGGTTGTTGAAAAGGTTGTACATGGCGAAAAAAATGGGGATCTGAAGCAGCATGGGAAGACAGCCCGAAAGCGGGTTGTACCCTTCCTTCTTGTACAGTTCCGCCATTTCGGCGTTCATTTTCTGGGGACTGTCCTTGTATTTCGCCTGCAATTCCTTGATCTTCGGGGATATGGCCTGCATACGGAGGGTGGATTCAGAACTCTTCTTGGTAAGGGGAAAGAATATCAGTTTCACAAGAAGGGTAAGAAGGATAATCGCCACTCCGTAATTTGGAATTATCCGGTAAAAAATGAGCAGCAGCCATTTAAGAACCCTTTCCAGCGGACTGAGAAATCCCCTGGTATTTGCCGCTTCAATGAGCTGCATGTCCTGAAGGTTAAAGCCGTTTTTACCGTTGTTGTAAATGGCAAGGCTTTCCTGGTTTTTTGGGCCCAGGTAGAAGCGGTAGGTATCTTCGGCCCGGGATGCGGCAAGGGGCGGCCGTATGATATACATGCGGGACGCCGAGGGAAGTCCCGGCTCCGGTTTGGTAGAAAAAACCATGTCGTACTGCGCCGGATACGGAATGGCGATAAGGGTGAAGTATTTTCCCGTTATGGCCGCCCAATTCGGGCGGGAATTGATGATGTTGGGCCGGTCGTCGTTTATCTTCTCAAGCCGCCGTTTGCCGTTGGTGTAGGTGATATACTGACGGTATTCATAACGCTGATCCAGCTTCTCAAAGGAAGGGCCTATCTGGGGGCCCATGATCAATGTATAGGCAGCATGGGAAATGCCGGCGGCATTTTCCGTCCTGAAATCAAAACCCGGAACCGAATAACCGCCGTCAAGTGAAACAGTCAGCTCAAACATAAACTCATTGGGTTTGAAATCGTAACGCTTGGTCAGTGTAAAACGGCCCGGTGAAGAATTCCCCTGGGAAACTGTAAAATCACGGTAAAATTCCACCGAATAATCGGAAAGCCGCCGCACATGAAAAAGGGCGTCCACCGGTCTGGCGTTCTGATCTCCAAAGGCTATGGAAAAGGAATGAGGTTCCGCGCTGCCTGAAAGGATCATTTCCACCGGCTCGCCTTTGTCATCGTGTTCTTTGAGTTTCCAGGAGACCACATCCCCGCCGGCGCTGGAAAGCGTCACCGCAAGAATATCGGTATTGATGACAACGCGCTGTTCCGATACCGGAGCCCCGATTTCCTCCCCGGCAGGACCAGCCTCGGCGGAAAGACCGGCGGCCTCAGGCCCGGCGGGTTCGAGAACGGTGATGTCCGGAACGGAAGCGCCCTCCGCCGGGACAACCGGCGCGGAGTTTCCCGTGCCGGAAGCGGACCCGTCCGGTGAGGCGGAACCATTCGCCGGAAGGGGCAGCTTCGGGGGAAAAATGAGCCCTTGAATAAAGTAAAAGCCCAATATTACAACGACTGAAAGCACAATCGCCAGAATCGTATTCTTTTCCATAAAACTCCTATTTTAGCGGATCATAACCGCCCGAGTGAAAAGGATGGCAGCGGAGAATCCGCCTTGCGCCAAGGTACAGACCCCGGAAAAATCCGTATTTTTCTACCGCCTCGTAAGTATACACCGAACAGGAAGGGTAATACCGGCAACTGGAGGGAAAATACGGAGAGACGGCCATTTGATAAAAACGTATCGCCATGAGGGCTATTTTTCTCATCCTTTGGTTTCCGTAAAAAGTCCGGCTTTGGCAAACAGAATGGCAAGCTGTTCCTTCCGAAACAGAAAGGTTTCGCCCCTACGGGGCGGATAAACCAGCAAAACCAGATCAAAACCGCCCTTCAAACAGGGCCGAAGCAGCCGGTACGCCTCCCGGCCCAGCCGCCGCGCCCGGTTCCGTTCCACAGCATTCCCGTATTTCCGGGGAAAAGTAAAACAGATCCGGTTATATTCAAAACCATTGTTCAATACAAAAAGTTTCGCGCCGGCGGAACCAAAACGCCTGCCATTTCGAAAAACCTTCCCTATCCCTGTTTTTCCCCGCAAACGCTCAATCCGCCTGAACCGGTAATCCGCCGGGACAGGCGATTCCTTCACTAATAAGGCTTCTTTTCGTCGGAAACCGTCAGCTTAAGCCGGCCCTTGGCCCTGCGGCGTTTGAGCACCAGCCGCCCCCCCCGGGTTTTCATCCGGGCCCGGAACCCGAATTTACGGTTCCTCTTTACCTTGCTGGGTTGATAAGTCCGTTTCATGGGAACATCTCCTGTCTATATAAAGGTTCATGAAAGCACATAAAACCGCGGGTAACCCGCCGGTACAAATCTGTCAGTTTAGTATAGGGAAACAGGAAACAATGATCAAGCGGCGGACGTTGTAAAATCCGACCGGCAGAGCCTTGACCAATGAAATTGATTGTATCATAGTTTAGACAGTTTGACAAAAATGCAGGGATCATGGGAAATAAAGATATTGTTGAGTGGAGTGACCGCTTTGTGATAGGTATTCCGCTCATTGATAAACAGCATAAACACCTCGTGGATATGACCAACAAACTTTATATGGGCTGTCTCAGGGGGGATGAAGAGGCGAAGTCTTATTTTTTAAGAACCATCCATGAGGCGGTGGATTATACCAAATATCATTTTTCAACAGAAGAGCGGCTTATGCACCGGATAGGTTACCCGGAACTGGCGGCCCATAAAAGGCAGCACGAGGACTTTGTCAAGGAAATAATCCGGGAGGTTAATACCTTTAAGAACGGAAAAAAGTTTGTTCCCAACCTGTTTGTCCGGTATCTTCGGGATTGGGTGTTGGCTCATATTGCCGTATCGGACAGGCTGTACGTCTCCTACATCCACACGCTGAAAAAAGAGGGCGCCCTCAAGCTCGTGGAAACCGTTCAGCCCCTGTGAACCCTCCTCCTCACAAGCGTGTTCCGGGTGTATTTCCGTGCCGGCGGCGCAAGTTCTGCGGGGGCCTGAATCGCCGCATTTAGCGTCCCGAAATTCCGCCTCCCGAATTGCCTTGACTATTCCGGGGTTGTCGAATATACTGAAAAATTATGAATGATAAAGTTTAAATTTGTTTTTTGTCCAAAACCTTGCCGGTAAACCATGATATCGGGAGTATTGGGTGCTTTTAATACAGTTTTTTGGGGAAAGTTTTAAATTAAGAGGTATAACGTGAAATTACGTATCAAACTGAGTATCATCGTTATTGCTATTTTGGTGGCTGTTGTCGCCGCCATATCCGTCATACTCCTCCTCCAGGCATCAAACATCGCACTCAACCTTTCAAAGGAAAGTACGGACCGGCTTGCCAGGCAGCAGGCTTCGTTCTGGCAGGGCCGTGAAGAGGGGTATCTGCGGGTCGTCTATGTGACGTCGAGTTTTATGGAAGCATACCGATCCACCGACCCGGAACGGCGGCGGGCCCGGTTCAACCAGTTTTTGGAATCGGTTCTCATCGCGGAGCCGAATATTCTGGAAATTTTCGCCGTTTTCAAGCCCAATGCCCTGGACGGCATGGACGC
>JAIROE010000262.1 GCA_031257715.1 Treponema sp.
CTTTGCCGGACTTGTCCCGCATGGCGGTCGTGTTGGTAGTATATATCCGTAAATTGCCGCTGCCGTCAATGTCCAGGGTTTCCTCCGATTTTATCGTTCCCTGTTCTTCCATGGCCCGGCTAATGTAGAATTCGGCGTGTTCCGAAAAAACGGCATCGTTGAAACACTTGAAAACTTCGGAAAAACGCAGGCCGTTAACCAGGCCGAAATTTTGAATCCCCGCCATTTTAAGGAAGGTGTCCGTACAATAGGCGAAACGTCCCTCGCCGTCCAGCAGTATGATGGCGTTGGAACTGTTTTCCAGCATCATGTTCATGAATTTTTCCTGCTTGGTCTGTTCCTCCTTCAATTTCGCGGACAGTCCGTCCCGGAGGGCGGACACTTTTTCAAACCGCATCATTGTGTTTTGCTGAGCGGCAAGCTGACGGGTAAGCTTTTTTACCTGGAGCCGCAGAGCGGCGTTTTCTTCGTTCAGGACCTGCGTTTCTTCTGTTGTTACAAGTTCTACCATTACCATCCCTTATAAAATACAGATGATCAGCGAATCGTTTTGCAAGTGATTTACTATCCTGCCGTTACTGAGCCAGGAAGGAAATATCTCACCTCCGGAATACACAAAATGGTATGGCGCTTCCGTTCCAATACATTCTTTTACCTTTTCGTGTTCCGCCATGGGCTGCATACCCAGGGACCAGTTGCGGCCCGCGCAGGAGTACATAAGGATACCCCGTCCTTTGGCCGCCGCCAGGGCCTCCGTTACCTTGCTTTTGGTAGAAGAGATTACATCTTCAAATCCCATCGTAGCCAGGGCAATCGTTGAATTGACCGGAACGGCCCCGCAGAGGATCAACGCCCCTCCCTCGCCGGCGTCGCCTATACAGGCCCGGATCAGCAGGGAACCGTCTTCCAGATAAATGATAAAAGGCATGGCCGGCAGGCCCGTCACATCGCCGTTTTTAACAATGCCGATGGACTCAAGGTACTGTATCGCGGGCATGTTGTTTATGGTTGCCAGGACATTGCGGTTTACCCCGGTTATGATCGCCTTTTGTTTGAGAATGTTTTCCTCATTTACCGAAACGCTTAAAAATTCGGGCGCCACGCTGCCCACCAGGACCGCCAGCGCCATCGAGTCCACGTAAAATTCGCCGTTGTAAAACGTATAGCTCCTGCTGTAATCCGGTTCATTGGAAATGGCCAGCGTACCGAATGCGGGGATACCTCCGGAAAGGGCGTCGAGTTTTTCGATAAATTCATCTCCTCCCGCGTGGAGCAGGAACGGGATAAAAGGCATCAGCAATGCGGGCTTTTCGGTAATTTTTGCGCCGATTTTGTTGTAGAGTTCCGTCAGGGGAGCGTCAACGGAATCGGTAATGGGCGCGGAAACGCCGCATATAAACTGTATGTCGTCACTGGTCAGCATCGTTACCGAAAGCCCCATCTGGCCGAGACCCGATGAGGCCGAAACGCTTATCGAGGTAGAACCCAGTGTGTCAAAAGGGAGTTTTTCTGAAAGGGCTTTGATAACCCCGCTTTCAACAAAATCGCTGAAACAATGTATGATCCCCAGAGAATTGGTCAGACAGTTATGTTCCAGATCCAACTGTCCCAAAAGTTCCGACAGCGCCTGCTCAACATCGTCGATTTCTTCAGTATAAGCGGTAAATGTTTTAATCATTTTTCTCTCCTCCTGGATTTTTTATCGCGCCTGATTGGCGCTTTTTTTGCCTCCGCGGCCAGTTCCTCGTGGATGCCTTCAAAGGCGTCCACCACTCTTCCGTCAAAGCTCTTGTTTTTTCCGTCTAGTATAATACGGTGCGCTTCGATATGTTTCATCCCCTTGCGGTACACCCTGTCGTCTACCAGGGCATCGTATACGTCCGCCACCGCCATGATACGGGCGCAGAGGGGGATCTCGTCTCCGGCAAGGCCCGTGGGTAGCCCTTTCCGTCAAACCGTTCATGATGGGAAGAGGCGATCATTTTGGCGTAGTGCAGGTACTGCTGGGTCGGAGTACGGGTCAGCATGTTTTTTATGATCTCTTCCCCGATGACGGTATGCTGTTTCATAATGATAAATTCCTCGTCGTCCAGCCGGTCCGGCTTAAGCAGGACCCGGTCGCTTATGGCGATTTTTCCGATGTCGTGAAACGGAGCGGCCCGGACCATCATATCAAGGTCAATAGAAGTGAGTTCTTCGACAAAAAGTCCCATGTCTATGAGCCTGCGGCCCAGCATCCCCACGTATTTGCTGGTCCGGGCTACGTGCTCACCGGTGTTCTCATCCCGGCATTCGATAAGTTCGGCAAAGGCCATGGCCACGCTGTCCGACATCTTGGCCGCCGTTTTTTCCAGATGGGATTGATAGGAGGAAAAACGCAGGTGCAGCTCTATACGGTGCAGCAGAATGCCTTTCTCCACCGGCTTGGTAATAAAGTCCCTGGCCCCCGACTCGAGCCCCCGAACCTCGGTTTCGGTGTCGTGGTTTCCGGTAAGGAAGATCACCGGAATACTTCCCAGGTAACGGTTCAGCCTGAGCCGTTTCAGGGTTTCAAAACCGTCCATGTCGGGCATCTCGATGTCAAGGAGGATGAGGTCCGGTTTTTCCCGCATACAGATCTGCAGGGCCAGCGCCCCCGACTTTGCCAGGGAAATATCATAGTTTTCCCCAAGCTGGGCGCCTATCTGCTTGAGGCTGGACAGGTTGTCGTCCACCACCAGTATTTTCGGAACGGCTTTATTGTTATCCATGGCGAAGGTTCTTTCCCTGGATTTTTACAAGGGGTTCCACGGATACCTTAAGGCGGGCAAATTGATCCATAACCCCTTCAAAGGTTTCTACGATCCGTGGATCAAACCACGTGCCCTTTCCGTCAAGAATGATCCGGCACGCTTCTTCGTGGCTCAGGGCCTTCCGGTAAACCCGGTCGGTAATACAGCCGTCGTATACATTCGCCACGGTCATGATCCGGGCGCAGAGCGGGATCCCGTCTCCGGCAAGACCGTGGGGATAGCCGGTGCCGTCGTATTTTTCATGGTGGCTTTCGGCAATGAGTTTCGCGAATCGAAGGTACTGTTCCTCGGGGGTCCGCTCGTAAATGGACTGGAGAAACCGCGCCCCGATGAGGGTATGTTTTTTCACCTCCTCGTATTCCTCTGCGGTAAGAGCCCCTTCCTTGAGCAGCAGCGTATCACTGACCCCGATCTTGCCGATGTCGTGAAACGGCGCGGCCCGGACTACGAGGTCGAGGTTTTCCTCGGAAAGCTCCCCTTCAAAGGTTCCCGCTTTCAGCAGTTCCCGGCCCAGGATCTCCACGTATTTGCCCGTCCTTAATACGTGGGTTCCCGCGTTGTCGTCCTTGCATTCAATAAGTTCGGCAAAAGAGGTAACGATACTGTTTTCAAGTTCCTTGACGGTATTTTCAAGGGAACATTGATACGCGGCAAACTGAAGGTGCAGTTCAAGCCGGTGAAACAGGATGTCTTTGTTGGCCGGTTTGGTTATAAAATCCATGGCCCCCGATTCAAGAGCCCTGATTTCGGTTTCCGTGTCGCGGTTGCCGGTAAGAAAGATCACCGGTATAGGATTAAGATCGGGGTCTTCCTTAAGCCGGATCAAGGTCTGGAAACCGTCCATTTCCGGCATCTCCACGTCAAGGAGGATGAGGTCCGGCTTTTCCTGTTTGCAGATTTGCAGCGCAAGCGCTCCGGATTTGGCCAGGGAAACCTCGTAATGGGAACCAAGCTGGGCGCCTATTTGTTTGAGGCTTGAAATGTTGTCATCTACCACCAATATCTGTTTTGCC
>JAIROE010000340.1 GCA_031257715.1 Treponema sp.
TGCCTTTGTGTTCAATGAGGAGAACTGCAACGGGACGGTCCAGATCGACAACACCACACTGCCGCTGATCGACGTCAAGCGGATATGAAGCGACTTCCCCAGGGCTTAAACTCGAGCGAGCTTGGGAGCACGCGGAACGTGGACGGGTCGCGGGACCCGACATTACGGGTTGGGTTCGGTGAATTTCTCCAGCAATGAACTCATCGGGCGCCCAGCCCGCCATGCGATTCGCCGGAGGCGACGCCCTACCTCCGATGATCTCGTTAAGTCGCCCCCACTCCTTTGACCGGGTGTTCCCATCCCGATTCGCACGTGGCTTGATATGGACAATATTTCGATTAAGTTTCCCAAATCTCAAACTAAATTCGACGACGAGAGCACAGGAGCATCCGCTCCGGCCTCACCTAAGTGTCGCCATCAATTCGTTTGTCTGTTCGTAGTGTACAGGAGACTTCTCAGTAATCATCGCCGATGCGGGCGCCGATCCCTTTATCCCCGCGAACGACGGCAAGACCCCCGCCGAAACGGCGCTGGCCGCGGGCGAAGAGGGAGTACGCGCCCTCTTTTCGGGCAGGGGTATCAACGCCAGAGACAGCGCCGGAAACACCATACTCCACTATGCGGCGAAAGTCGAACAAAGCAAACTCATCGCCCTGCTGCTTGAACTGGGGGCCAACAAGAACATGAAAAACATCGCATCAGAAAGCCCCGCGGATATAGCGGTACGGTGGAATCACGCCGAAGCGGCGGCACTTCTCAATTAAGGGCAAGAAAACCTCCAAAAACTGAAGTTTTTGGAGGTTTTCTTAATCGTAAAACAGGCATATTCCGTATACTTTTTGTGTACCCGAAGTCTTAAGGGTCCTGGCGCACGCTTCAAGGGTTGAGCCTGTCGTCATGACGTCATCAAAGAGAACGGCCACAGGGGGAACGTTCCGTATGGCGATGATCCGTCCCGCAAGGTTCTTCCTGCGCGCCTCTCTGTCAAGTTCCTTTTGACTGGCGGACCGGAGCCGCCTGAGACAGCGGTGAACAGGAAGAATCGCGGAATGATTTTTTCCGGCCTTTTCCAGAAACCCGGCAAGGCGCTCAACCTGATCCCAGCCCGCCTTCCGTATCTTTCCAGGCTGCGGCGGGACGGGGACAAATACGGCGCCTTCCGCGCCCGAAAGGGAAAGACGGACCAGAGCGCCGATTATTTTTTCCGCGAAGAAGCGGCCCAACGCAAGGTTTTTTCCGAATTTATAGGAGGCGAGAAGCCTGCGGTATTTTCCCGAATACGGGTAAATTACGGCAGTACGATCCACGCTGCCTTTTCCTCCGTTCCGGCAGGAAAGGCAGGTCCCCGATTCGGAAATAAGGGGCCTTCCGCAGAGGCCGCATGGTTTTCCGCCCGAAGAAAATTCCCCGGAGGCCGAAACGGCATCTGAAACGGTGTCCAGTTCCCGGCGGCAAAGGCCGCAGAGGCCGTATCCGTTTTCGTCCGGGCTCATGAGGGTAATCCCGCAGAAGCCGCAGAAACGGGGAAATAAATATTCCTGAAAAGACGGCAACAGGGGGAAAAAACACATATAGGGTATATGGTGCGGATACGCGCAGCGCTTCAATCACAGGCAAAAAACCGTTTTTTCAATACGAATCAAACAGGCCCCGTTCTTTTTTTTCCGGGGGATCATGCATCCTCCCTCCGCCCGGCACCGGAGGCCTGCGGGGCGCGCCGTGTTTTTTTTCATAATTGGCGGGACAGGATGTGTATCTGTCTTTCCATTCGGAAAGGACGCGCAGGGCCTCAAGGGGGGTCATGGAATCAGGCTCAAGGGAAGCAAGATCTTCCAGAAACCGCCCGTATTCTTCGGTGCGGGTCTCCGGTTCCGGCGGCAGGGGCATGGAAAAGTCCGGCAAACCCGCTTCTATTACCGGGTCACGTTCCTGTACGCGGGCCATGATGCCGCCCGCCCGTTCAAGCAGTTTTTCCGGAAGGCCGGCAAGGCGGGCCACATGAAGGCCATAGGATTCGGCCGAAGGGCCTTCTTTCAGCTTTCTCAGGAAAACAATCTCCCCGCCTTCATCGAGTATCTCCATCGAACGATTGGCAAGGCGGGGATGGGACAGCAGGGACAGTTCATGGTAATGGGTGGCAAAGAGGGTCCTGCACCGGATGCGGTCGAGGAGATCCTCACAGACCGCCCATGCTATGGAAAGGCCGTCTTTGGTTCCCGTCCCCCGCCCTACCTCATCCATGATCACGAGGCTTTTGCCGGTGGCGGTGTTGAGTATGTAAGCCGTTTCGTTCATCTCCACAAGGAAGGTGGATTCACCCCTGGCAAGATTGTCCGAGGCGCCGACGCGGCAAAAGATGCGATCCGTCATGCCTATCTTCGCCTCGCGCACCGGCACAAAGCTCCCCATCTGGGCCATGAGGACGATGAGGGCCGCTGAACGGAGGTAGGTTGATTTTCCGGCCATGTTGGGTCCGGTGATGAGGGCAAAAGAAATTCCCTCCCCGTCCAGAATGATGTCGTTGGGAATAAATTCCCCCCGGGGAAGATGGGCTTCCACCACGGGATGACGCGCCTCGGTTATTTCCAGCCTGCCGCCGTCGTCTACGAGAGGCCTCACCCAGCCGCGCGCCGTGGCGGCTCTGGCAAGGGACTGCGCCACATCCAGTTCCGCCACGCGCCGGGCCGCGGCGCCAAGTTCGGAAAGGCGAGCCCTGGTCTTTTCACGTATTTCAAGAAAAAGCTGTTTTTCAAGTTCGACTATCGTATCTTCCGCACCGTTGATGTCGGATTCAAGCGATGCCAGCCGGTCTGTGGTAAAACGTTCGCCCGAGGCCATGCCCTGCCGGCGTATAAAACGGGAAGGCACCCTGGAAAGATACACTTTGGTGACTTCAAAAAAATAACCGATGAGCCTGTTGTACCGCATCTTGAGATTGGGAATGCCCGTGGTTTGACGTTCTTCCTCAAGATACGCCTCGAGCAATTCCCTTCCCGAATTCCTCATCTTCCGCAGTTCGTCAAGGCGGGGATTGTAGCCGTCCCGGATCAGGTTTCCCTCGGTAAACAGGATGGAAGGATCGTCGCAAAGCCCCCTTTCCAGAAGTTCCCGTATTTCAACGAGACAGGCGCGTCCGTTCCCTTCATCAAATGAAGAGGCCCCGGAAGATTCAAAGTGAAGAAAGAGATCGCCGATGAGTTTTTCAATACGCTCAAAACCGAGCAGCGCGTTTTTGATCGCCGCCATGTCCTTGCCGTGGGCCCTGTCCATGGCAAGCCGGGCGGAAAGCCGTTCAAGATCCGGCACCTTCCCCATGATGTCCCTGAGGGCGCCGAGTTTCCCCTGATCCCTGTAGAGAATTTCCACCATGTCAAGGCGCCTGTGTATCAGATCCGCGTCCCGCAGGGGGTGGAGCATGCGCCGTTTGAGAAGCCGCCGGCCCATGGCGGAGCGCGTTTCGTCCATCACTTCAAGTAATGAAAAGCGGACGTCCCCGTCATGCAGATTGCGGACGAGTTCCAGATTGCGCTGCGTCGATTCGTCTATGCCCACATAGCGGGAATCCTGGTACAGGAGAAGAGAACGGACATGGGGAAGAAGGCTCCCGGCGGTATCGTCAAGGTAATCGAGGAGCGCCCCGGCGGCGACGATCTCCGGGCTCCTGGCGGAAATGCCAAAACTCCGCAGCCCCTGCGGGCCAAACTGTTTTTCAAGGCGGCGCCTG
Organism: Treponema sp.; assembly: GCA_031257715.1. Next base: position 3,725 of record JAIROE010000340.1, read on the forward strand.
CTCCGTTCGGCGTCAAAAAGCCAGTCCGCCCAGCGGTTCACCACAAGGGCAGGCCTGTTTCCCAGCGCCGCCGCTATGCCGCCGTTTTCAGCGAGAATCGATTCCTGGACCACTATCTCCCGTATCTGCAGGCGTTCAAACTCCCCCCTGAGCCGCTCCTCGGCGCCGTCGGCTGAAAAAGAGGAAGCGTAAAAATCGCCCGCGGAAAGATCGATATAGGCAAAGGAATAAAAACGGCCGGCAAGGGCAAGGCCGGCAAGGTAATTTGAACTGCCCTTGTCAAGGTAATCCTCGTCCACGGTGGTTCCCGGGGTGATCACCTC
>JAIROE010000346.1 GCA_031257715.1 Treponema sp.
CTCTTCCGATCTGACCGTGGTGATAAAACCCAACATGTCGTTTGACCTGGCTCCCGAATATGGGGTGAATACGTCCCCTGATCTTGTGGCGGCGGTGGTTAAACAGTGCAAAAACGCCGGGGCGCGGCGGGTCTTCATCCTGGATCATTCCCTTGCCCACTGGGAACGCAGCACGAGGAGCAGCGGCATCCTCGAGGCGGCGCGGAGGGAGGGAGCGCTCTACGCCCAGTCCGAGCGGGAAGGGTATTATCAGAAGGTAAGCGTCGAGGGCGGCAGGCGGCTTAAGGAAACGGCGGTACATGAAACGGTCCTTGAAGCCGATGTGTTTATCAATGTGCCGGTGCTCAAACACCACGGGGGCGCGGGGGTCAGCGGTTCAATGAAAAACCTCATGGGCTGCGTCTGGGACAGGCGGATGTACCACGCGAACGGGCTGCAAACCTGCATCGCCGATTTCCTTTATGCCAAAAAACCGGATCTTAACATTGTCGATGCGTACCGCGTCCTCACCAGGAACGGCCCCGGCGGCGGGAATCTGGCCGATGTGGCGCAGATGAAGCAGATGATCATATCGACCGACATTGTGGCCGCCGATACGGCGGCTTTTACACTGGCCGGCCGCGGTCAGGGGCAGGTTGAGCATGTGCGCATTGCCGCGGAAGCGGGCCTTGGGAAAATGAACCTTTCGGCGCTCACCATCTCCCGCCTTACCATGTAATGGCGCCCAAAAGAACCGGCCGGATTTTCCGCGGGGCGCCGGCGTTCATCCGCTCTGCGGCGGCGCTTGTTGTGCTGGCCCTTTTTGTTTACGCGTATCTTTCGCCGGGCACCGGCGCGAACGGGCTGCTGGCCTTTCTGGCCGGGGGGCAGTTTTCCGCCGCGCTGTACGGGGCGGGCCTTGCCGGCGCCGTCCTTGTGGTGTTGATCCTTACGGCGCTTTTCGGCAGGTTCTTCTGTTCGGCGCTCTGTCCCCTGGGAACCGCGCAGGAACTGTTCTGGCGGGCGGGCGCCGTGCTGCGGCGAAAAACGGGTAAAGGGCGGCCGCGGGGAATTATCCGCAGGGGATATGCGGCCGCGCCGGGGGCCCGTTACGTAATTCCGCTGCTTGCCGGCGCGGGTCTGGTGTTTTCGTTTGCCCCGTTCATGATGGTGTTTGATCCCCTCTCCAGTTTCGGGCGGGGAATGGGTGCGCTCCGCGGCTTTCTTGCCGGCCCGGGCGGCGGCGGACTTTTGGCGTATGTTCTTGCGGTTCCGATCTTTCTCATACTGCTGGCCGCGGTGCCGCGGGGCAGGGCCTTCTGCGGCTTTTGTCCCGTGGGCGTGACGCTGGGCCTCTTTTCGTCGGCCGCCCCTTTCGGGATGAACATTGGTGCAGGCTGCGTTTCCTGCGGGATCTGCGAAAAGAAATGCCCCGCGGGATGTCTTGATTCGGGGAAGAAACAGTTGGACAGCGAACGCTGCGTGCTCTGCTTCTCCTGTTCTTCGGCCTGCCCCTCCGGCAGCGTGTCGTACGGCCTCCGCACAAAGGCGGGCGAAACCCGGCGGTTTTTTTTGAAGGGCGCGGGCAAAGCCTCTCTCCTGTGCGGCGCGGCCTACCTTCTGGGCCCCGCGGCAAGGCTTTTTCCGGGGCCTTCTGCCGCCGCGGATCTGCCGATACTGCCGCCGGGAGCGAAAAGTCTCCGGCAGTACGCCGCCCGTTGCATCGGCTGTCAGGCCTGTATCGCCTCCTGCCCGGCCGGAGTCATCAGGATAAAAGACACCCTGCATCCGCAGCTTGATTACGCCGCCCTGAACGCCGCCGCCTGCCAGTTCAACTGTGTCGAGTGCGGGAATGTCTGCCCGACGGGGGCCATTACCCGCCTCGATGCGGACAGGAAGCACAGGACGCGGATAGCCCTGTCGACCCTGTACTTTGAGCGCTGCGTGGTCAATACCCGGCATGAATCCTGCGGCGCCTGCGCGGAGGTTTGTCCTACCGGGGCCCTCATCATGACGGCGTACGATGAACCGGGGATTCCGTTTCTTACCAGGCCGGTGTATGATGAACAGTACTGCATAGGCTGCGGCGCCTGCCTTGTGGCCTGTCCCGCCGAGCCGCGGGCTTTTACCCTCGCTGCGGTGAGTGAGCAGAGCCTTACGGCGGGGCCGCGTCCGTCCGGGGAATCGGGCGACGAACTGCGGATTCAAAACACGGACGATTTTCCGTTTTAAGGATTGAGGAGGGAACCATGCATTTGGGAGCGGGAGAGATAGCGCTGCTGATTGTGCTGGCGCTGGTATTGTTCGGGGCAAAGCGGCTGCCGCAGGTGGGCAGGGCCGCCGGGGAAGCCATACGCGAATTCAGGTCCGCATTCAACGGCAGGGGCAAACTGAAAGACGACAAGGACGCGGCGGCCGGAGAAGCGGAGGAAGGTAAAAAGGACGGAAACAAGTCTGAGTGAATGGACGCCGCACCTTGAGGAGCTTCGCCGCAGGATAATCGCCGTGCTGGCGGTGTTCACCGTCGTGACTATTCCCGCCTTCGTTTTTTCCGATCGTCTGGCGGCCTTTCTCATGGCCCCGGCCGCGGATTTGCATGTTGCGCTTTACACGTTCAACCCCGCCGAAAGATTTATCGCCTACCTGCACCTGGCGGTCTGGACGGGCGCGGTTGTTTCCGCGCCGTTCTGCCTTTTGCAGGCGGGCCTTTTTGTCTGGCCCGCGCTCAGGGGAAAGGAGCGCCGGTGGACGCTTGCCGCGCTCCTCGCCGTGCCGGCGCTGTTTCTTGCCGGGGCGGCGGCGGCCTACTATTTCCTTTCACCCGCGGCGCTACGGTTTTTCCTGCGCTTCGGTTCTTCCGACGGCATCCTGCCGCTGTGGGGTTTAAGGGAATATCTTTCCATGCTCTTTGCCCTGATGCTTGCTTCGGGCCTTCTTTTGGAAACGCCGCTCCTCCTGCTCCTCTCTTTTGCGCTGGGGATCGTCACACCCCGTGCGGCGGCGCGGTTCAGGCCGTACATCATCTTCCTGATCTTCCTTGTCGCGGCGATCTGCACCCCGCCCGATGTCATTTCGCAGGCGGCCCTGGGCGTACCGCTGTATCTCCTCTTTGAACTGACCCTCTTTATCGGCCGGTTTTTTCGGAAAGACGCCCGTCCGTGAAGGGACAGCCTGCCGTTTGTATGCGGCGCATTGTGAATAATTCCGTTTTGTTGTATCGTGGGCGGAAAGGAGGATCGGCATGAAAGAGACAATCGCGTGGGCATTTGCCGGGACCGGGGGAATTACCAATCAGTTTATCAGGGGGCTCAAGTCGGCCCGGGGCGCGAAGGCGCTTGCCGTGGCGTCCCGTTCCATGGATACGGCCCGGGCCTTTGCCGCCCGTTACGGCGTGGAAAAAGCCTTCGACGATTACGATGCCATGGTCAACGATCCCGCCGTTGACGTGGTTTACATAGGAACCCCCCACACCACGCACCGGGATTTGGCCGTAAAAGCGCTGCGGGCAAAGAAGGCGGTCCTCTGTGAAAAACCGGTCTGTATTAACAGCGGCGAAATGGCCGACATTGTAAAGACGGCCCGGGAAAACCGCGTGTTTTTTATGGAGGCGATGTGGACCCGCTTTACGCCGCCGCTTTGCAAAGTCAGGGAATGGCTTTCCCTTGGCCTTATCGGCGAAGTGAAGATGATCCAGGCGAATTTCGGCTTCCGGGTTTCCTGGAATCCCGAAGGAAGGCTCCTTAACCCGCTGCTCGGCGGCGGCGCGCTCCTTGACGCCGGGGTGTATCCCGTTTCTTTTGCCTCAATGGTTTTTGGCCCCGGCATGCCCGTGAAAATCGCCGCCGTACTGCATCTGGGCGAAACCGGCGTCGATGAGGAATGCGCCGCGCTGCTTTCCTGGGGCGGTTCCCGCATCGCCTCAATCGGCACCGCCGTCAGGACCGCCATGTGCAACGACGCGTGGGTTTACGGCAGCGAAGGCCGCATTCATATCCCCGGCTTTGTCTTTGCCCATCGCGCCGAACTTGAAATATACGGGAAGTACATTCATCAGCATGAAAGCGAATATTATTCCAACGGCTACAATTACGAGGCCGAGGAAGTGATGAACTGTATACGGGAAGGAAAGACCGAAAGCGCCGTCATGCCCCTTGATGAATCGGTTGTTATCATGAAGATCATGGATGAAATCAGGGCGCAGGGAAATTTTACCTATCCGTGCGAGGCGTAAAAGCCTGATTGGAAAACAGCCGTATTTCAGGCGGCGTTTATCCCTTCCTTCGGGAAACTCCATATTGACATTTTTTTTGTTTCCCGTTAGGTTAAATAAATTGTGGGGGCGTAGCGAAGCTGGTTTATCGCGC
>JAIROE010000024.1 GCA_031257715.1 Treponema sp.
GTACGGCGGTTTTAAGGCGCAGCCCCCAGTCAACGGCGAAGATCTCGCGATCCCCAACCCGCCTCACCGGCGAGATATTCTTGCAGCCCGTGATCCGCGCGGCGGCTACGGATCGGGGATTTTTGAACAGCTCCCCTGTTTCATCCTGTCTCAAAACCCGGCCGCCTTCCATGACAAGGATTTCCCCGCAGAGTTTGTACACCTCGTCCCTGCTGTGCGTCACGAGGATTGCATCCCCACGGGATGCAAGGAGTTCCAGAAACTGAAGCTGCATCCGTTCCCGCAGTCCCGAATCGAGCGCGGAAAAAGGTTCGTCCAGCAGGATGATTTCGGGTTCCCGGGCGAGCATGCGGGCCAAGGCCGTCCTCTGCTGCTCTCCGCCGGAAAGTTTTCCCGGACGAAGCCTTTCACAGCCGCCAAGTCCGAAGCGTTCACTCCATTCCATGGCTTTTGCCGTCCGTTCCTTTTTTGGAAGGGGAAGGGCGGCGGCGATGTTTTCAAGGGCCGTCATGGCGGGAAAGAGGGCGTAGTTCTGGAAGAGATAGCCCGCGCGGCGCACTTGGGGCTTCAGATTGATTTTCTTCGCCGAATCAAAAAGGACCCGGCCGTTGACCTCAATGCGCCCCTCATCAGGGGTTTCGATTCCGGCTATGCACTTGAGCGTCATGCTCTTCCCGGCGCCCGAAGGCCCCAGTATACCCAGGCACCCGGAAACCCCTTCCCCTTTTTTCCCGGTTTCAAATTCGACTTCGAGGAGGAAGGCGCGGGACAGCCGCTTGCGTATAGAAACGGCGACGCTCATTTCTTAAGCGCGGCGAGGTAATTCATGAGCCCCACGACAATGAGGGAAAAAACGACGATGATCAGCACGTAGCGGTACGCGCTCTCCATGTCGCCCGAGTTTGCCGCGGAGGCGATGGCGACGGGCAGCGTGCGTGTCCTTCCGGGGATGTTGCCCGCTATCATGGTTGTGGCGCCGTATTCCCCCAGCCCGCGGGCAAAGGCCAGCACCGCGCCGGAGGCGATTCCCGGCAGGGCCGTGGGGAGGGTCACTTTGAAAAATATCTTCCACTCGGACATGCCCAGCGTCCGCGCCGCGTAGATGAGGGTTTGGTCAACCTGTTCAAGGGCCCCCCGTGCGGATCGGTACATGAGGGGGAAGGAAATGGCCGAAGAAGCGAGCACCGTGGCGATCCAGGAGAAAGCGACGCGCACGCCGAAAAGATCCACGAGGAATTTCCCCACCGGCCCCCGCACCCCGAAAATGTAGAGAAGGAAGAAGCCCGCCACTGTCGGGGGCAGCACGAGGGGAAGGGTAAGGATCCCGTCAAGGATCATCTTCCAGCGGTTTCGCCCCAAGCCCGCGACAAACCGGGCTGCGAAGAGCCCCGCAAAAAAAGTCGCCGCCATGGAGGCGGAGGCGGTTTTCGCGGAAATGAGAACAGGGGAAAAATCCATTAATGCGCCGAAAATCCGTAGCCCCTGAAGACGGCGAGCCCTTCTTCGGACTCAAGGAAATCAATGAAGAGCGCCGCTTCTTCGGGATGGGCCGAAGACGCGATCATGCCTGCGGGGTATATGACCTTGCCGGAAAGAAGCCCGTCGGGGAGTTCCTCAATGATCGTCACTTTTTTTGTGGACGCAGCGTCGGTGGCGTAGACAACACCGGCTTCGGCGCTGCCTTCGGCGACCCAGGCGAGCACTTCGGTGACGTTATTCCCCAGGCTCAGTTTTCCCTGTACCGCGTCCCACACGCCGAGATTGACAAGGGCTTCCTTCGCGTACTGTCCTGCCGGAACGGAGGCGGGATCTCCCAGAGCGATAATCGCCGCCAGGGCAATGTTTTGAAAGCCGGTAACCGCCGTGACGGTTCCCGCGGGCTTGATAAGGACCAGTTTGTTCTGCAAAAGGGGCCGCACCGTATCCTTCGCCACAAGCCCTTTTCCCGCAAGGGCATCCATCTGCCGTTCTGCGGCGGACATGAACACATCGGCCTGAAGTCCCTGTTCTATCTGAACCTGGAGCCTTCCGGAACTGTCGTACACCCCTTCGATGCTTATCCACGGGTACTTTGCCCTGAAACGGGGAATGAGTTCCCCGGTAAAGGCGTTTTCGAGGCTTGCCGCCGCCGCAACCATCAGCGTTACCGGTTCAGGCGAATCCGCCGGTTTTTCTTTTCCGGCCCCGGCGAAAACCGGAGCGGAAAGGACGCACAGGAAGGCCGCCAAGGCCCCCAAAAAGCGATTTTTATTTTTCATCGTTTCTCCTCTTTTCCTGGTACAAATGCGGGGAATTCCCCCGGAGTTTTGCGGCTCATGGCGCAGCCGTTTAGCCGTTTAGCCTGCCCCTGGACAACAGTTCCTGCATGAGGCCGGTGAGGGTGTCCATGTTGATTTCGGAGGAAACTTCCAGGAGGGTTTCCCGTATGTCTTCCCAATCGCCGTCCTCAAGGCTCATCGTTTCATCGTCAAATTTGCCGAGGAAGAAGGCGGCGACGGCTCCAGCCACAGCGGGGGAGGCGCCCCTTGAAGCCGCGCGCTCAAGGGTTCTCCTCAAAAGTTCGTCCGCCGCCCCGGCGCCTATGACGGGCCCGACGAGGGCGGTAAATTCCCCGGCAAGGAAAGCGGCGTTTTCCCCTCCGGCGGTGAGTTTTCCGGCCTTTGCCATCCTGTCAATCTGTGAAAAAAAATGATCGATAGGACGCACCGCATTATCCTTTCTTCTTCTGCGCGGTGACGGAAGCCATCGCGCGTGCATCAACAGTGTTCAGCATGGCCGTCAATTTTTCTTTTTCAATTAAATCGATAAGCCGGGCTTCTGTATAGCGCTTGGCTTCCTCAGTGTAGTTTCCGATGGTAATGCAGATCCCCTTGCCGGCCTTTACTTCCTTGAGGTGGGAATGAAAATCCCGCAGTATCAGTTCTCCTGCGGCTCCCTGGCTTCTTATGAACCGGAACATGATGAGGTCCGACCATTTGGGGGTGTCTACTTCGGCAAGTATATCCGCCCATTCGCTTTTGTTGACCGAAATATTGGTAATTTTTACTTTGGCGCGGGAAAAGTAACCCATGACGATTTTGCGGCAGAGGGCCACAAAGTCCGCCGAGGGGGCCATGAGGAAGATTTGCAGGTTTTTGTTGGCGTTCATTTCCTGGTACTTTCCGATGAGAACATTGACATCCTTGTAGGACGGATTGTCCGCCTGAATGAGGCGGAGGAGACTGAGCGCCCCCGATATGTTGTTTTTTTTCAGATAGGCCTGGGCCAGACGGTAACGGAGATCGATGAGGATGTCGGGCTTGATGTTTTCATGTTTAAGTCCTATTTCGAAATCCTGAATCGCCGCGTCTTCCTGGTGTGAATTCATGCAGATGGTTCCGGCGGTGAGGCAGGCGTCCGGCCCCATAACGGGATCCGCCCGGAGGTGGTTGAAAAGCCGCAGTGCCTGATCGGGCTGGTTTGCTTCGTAGTAGCATTCGGCCAGGGTGTAGAGCGATTCCTTGTCGTCCGGGGCCAGATCTATGGCCTTGCGGATAAAGGTCATTGCTTCTTTGGGTTTCTTGACGCGGAAGAAGGCGTGCCCCAGCTCGCGGAGAACCGCCGTGCTGTCCGGGTCCTGCTGGCGGGCCTGTTGAAACAGTTGTATGGCTTTTTCATAATTTTTTTTCTGAAATTCAAGATGGCCCAGATTGTAATTTACCTCGAAATTGTCCTGCCGGAGAGTCCTTGCCGCGGCAAAACCTTTGTAGGCCGCATCGGGGAGGTTCAGCTTGAGGGCCGAAAGGGCGTAACGGAGATTCACCTCGAATTCATCAACAGTGCCCGTTCCCGCAAGTTCGGTGAGGATCTCGTAGGTTTTGCAGGCCCGTTCCCATTCTCCATCCTGAAAGTAGATGTCGCCCATGGTATTCAGGGCTTCCGGATCGCGGGGATTCTGGGCCAGACGCTTGCCGGCATCCTTCATCAGGGAGTCACGGCCCCTTGTCCGTTTTTTGCCGGAGCCCCTGGAACGGCCCATAATTATCATAAAGAGACACACGCCAAGAATAAGCGCGACCACCACCGCCAGAATCGGGATCATACTTTAATTGTCGGCTTTCCTTTATTTATCTTCAATTATTTCCTTATTCATGCCGATATGTAAGGGATACATGACATTGGACTTGTTCAAGAACCCGGTTGGTTCTTTGCCAAGCTTCGCTTGGCTTACAAGTCTTTTTTAGCGGAAGTTGTTCAATAACTGAAGTTATTGAATAGCTCTATTGAAGATTTTTTCAACCCGGCCTCATGAAGGAAGCTCATGCCGGGGGCATGACTTGACAAAAGAAGGGCCCCCCAATTAAATTTTAGGAAGGAGTTGGACCAATGGCGGGAACTATTGGCATAAAAATTGCGAACGGGGGATTTTATTCAATCATCGAAGAGAATTCCGCAGTTAAAAAGCGGCTAATCCTTACTACCGTTCATGACAATCAGCGCAGTGTGCAGATCGATCTCTATAAAAGTTTTGCGAAAACGATGGCCGACGCCCTGTATATAGGGAGCCTTGTGGTGGAGAAAATCAAGCCAAAACCAAAGGGCGAGCCTTCCATTGAGATGATCATCACTTCTACCGCGGAAGGGGAGATTATCGCCGACGCCATAGACCTTGATACCGGTTCGGGCGGGGAGCATCATTACCTGAATGTTTCCCTTAAATCCCTTGATGAAGATAACCGGGACGGCGAGATTCCCGATTTTGAACTGGAGCAGCACGAGGGCCCTCCGAGCGGATTGTATTCCCGCTCCGCCAGGGCGAAAAAAGAAGCCGGGGGTTTCCCGTGGTTCATCATTATCATCATCGGGCTTCTCATTATTGCGGGCCTCCTTGCCCTGTGGTTCTTCTTCCTCAGGGACAGGGCGCCGGGGATGACGCCGGGCCGCCCGGCGGCGGAATCTTCAGGGCCTTCGCGGGTCCTGGAGTCCGAACCCGCTGTGTCCGAGGCTGCGGAGCCGCCGCCGCCGGAACCGTCCGTGGAAAAGCCCGCCGCGCCGCCTCCCGTGATTGAGGCGCCTGCGGCGCCGGCGCCTTCGCGGACAGGCTCCGCCCGCCGTGACCGTCCGCCCGCCCCGGTGTCTTCCTACAGGGTGCCGGCAACCATTCCCAGGGAGGGGGTCGCCTACCGCCTTCGCTGGGGCGATACTCTGTGGGATATTTCGGAGGCTTTCTATCGGAATCCCTGGCTGTACCCCCGCATCGCGCGGTTCAACAATATCAGAAACCCGGATCTTATTATTTCCGGAACTACTATCCGTATTCCGCCGAAAAATTAAAACACGGGCCTGTGTTTTTCTTCTTTCGTTTCTTGCCGGGTTCGGTTCCTGCGGAGCCGGCCGGCAGGCTTCCGTTTCATTTTACGAAGGCCTGCGGGAAACCGATG
>JAIROE010000045.1 GCA_031257715.1 Treponema sp.
ACTCATGGGAATTCAGCATCAATGTGGTATCTGAAATCCGCAGGGCGTGATCGGGGTAGTGGGTGTTGATAATACAGGATATGCCTTTTTCCGCGGTCATTCTTTTTATCAGCCTTAAAATTCTAAACTGATTATGAAGGTCCAGATGGGATTCAGGTTCGTCAAGGATGAGCAGTTCCGGTTCCGCCGCCAATGCCCGGGCTATAAAAACAAGCTGCAGCTGGCCGCCGCTTAATTTTGAACAAATTTTGTTTCCCAGATTCCCGATACCCGCCATCTCCAGCGCCTGATCGCACTTCTCATTATCCTGCCGGGAAGGGCTTCCCAGGCCCCCAATGCGCTTGTTCCTGCCCATGAGTACCATTTCCTTCACGGTATAAGGAAAGGAAAGACGGTGGGCCTGGGGTACATAAGCCGCTTCACGGTAATCCTGAATGTTCCGGGCCGTTTTCCCGTTAATTCTGGTTTCACCGGTATCCCACTTTAAAATGCCCAACGTACAATTCAGTAAGGTTGTTTTGCCGGTTCCATTGGCGCCGACAACGGTCATAATCTGGCTTTCCCCGATACTGAAATTGATATTCTCCAATATGGGGCGGCCTTTTTCGTAAGCAAAACAACCGTTTTTGATTTCCAATTTCATGATCTGCCGCTCCCGGTCTGCCTGAATACCAGCACAAAAAACGGGGCGCCCACCAGCGCGGTTAATACGCTGACCGGAATTTCTGCGGCAATAAGGGAGCGGGACAAAATATCTACCAGCACCATGAAGATGCTTCCCGCGGCACAGGAAAGGGGAAGCAGATACCGGTGATCCGAGCCCGTCAGAAGGCGGCACATGTTGGGCAGAATCAGCCCAATCCAGCCGATAATACCGGTAACGGTAACGCACGAGGCGGTAACAAAAGTCGCGGCGATAATGACGCCGACGCGGATCTTTTTAGGATCAAGCCCCATGGCGTACGCTTCTTCATCCCCCAGGGATAGAATATTCATCTTCCAGCGCAAAAGCAGTATCATCCCCGTTCCCGCCAGAACAGGGAAGAGAACGGAGATCACATCGCCGTAGGCGGTATTGGAAAAACTCCCCATCAGCCAAAAGGTAATGGCCGGTAATTGTTCTTCCGTGTCGGCAATAAATTTCATCATGGAAATGAGCGCGTTGAATACCGAAGAAACGATAATACCCGACAGTACCAGCGGCAGGACCGAGTTGTCCCTGCCTATTTTTGATACAATGTATGAGAGGAATACGCTGGCTAAACCGAAAAGAAAAGCCAGGATGGTAGTAACGGCGCCTACCGTGGAGGTTAAAATGATGCCCAGGGAAGCGCCGAAACCGGCTCCGGCGCTTACCCCCAGAATATCCGGGCTTACCAAAGGATTTTGAAAAAGCCCCTGGTAGGCCGCGCCGGCCACGGCAAGTCCGCATCCAACCAGTATATTGAGCAGAACCCTGGGCAGACGGATATTCATAACCACGACGGTCATAGTATCCTCCGCGCCGGGCCCAATGCCGAAGAAAGATTTACCCAAAATTTTAAGAACGCTGCCGGGGTGAATCGTATATCTTCCCATAAAAAGGCTGAAAAAACTTATTAAAAATAAACTTGCCAGCATGGCGCTCAAAGCGGCGGCGAATTTTTTATTCGTGCCGGGGGGGTTAATGCCAGGAACCCGCTTTCGCGGGGGAGCCTTGGGGCGGTTAAAACAGGCGTTAAACCCCGAGCGCAGCCGCCTTATAAGAACAGCATACCCCGGCCGTTTGCCTCCCCCGCAATGCGGGTTCCCGGGTTGTTGATTTCCGGTCATGGCGGTTTTCCGTTTTATCTGCCGTTGGGGTATATCACTTCCCGGGCAATTTCTTCCGTCACGGCTATGTTGTAGCGCCGCTGGTAATACCGGATGAGTTCGGCTATAAATTCTTCCTCGGGGTAAGTCTGGGGATAGGCTTTCATGATCATCCATTGGGCCATCATGGGGGAGTCCGCGTTGGGCGCCGCCCAGCCGGAAATGCCTTTGGGAGCGTAATAAACCTTACGGTCCTTAACCGCCTGTACCTGGGACCAATCCTGGCCCCCTATGGTGTTGGCCAGGTATTCCTTTTCCGGTTTTCCCCCCTGTAGAATGATAATCTCCGGGTTCCACCGGTAGATTTGCTCCAGACTAACTTCTACCCCGTCGCCGTTTACGGACGACACGTTTACCATTCCGCTTTTTACAATCCAGGAATCACCGTACGTATTGGTTCCGCGGACCGTAATTCTGCTCCCGGTGTTGTCCATAATCATCAGGGCTTTTATGGGTTTTTGTCCCTGAACCTGCCGCAGGGATTCCGTAATCCGGGCGTTTGCCGTATTCCATTCATCCTGGAGGGTGCCCGCGCCGGTGACGCCGAAAATCTCCCTCATAAACCGGTCCCGGTTTATGGTAGTCTCTTCGTTGTCTTTGGTATTTTCATAAAAATTCAAGACCGGGACGGTCAAGAGTTCCAGACCCTGCATCTGCTCATTGCCGTAGGCGATGATTAAATCCGGCTTCAGGGCCATAACCTCCTCAAGATTACTGGCGCTCCCCTGCATAAAAGTTGTATTAATGTTCCTCCAGTCCGGGACAACCAAATCAAGAATTTTTTCACTCGCCGTTGTAAAGGCCGAGCGGGTAGCCCCCACCAGTTTTTCCGATCCCTTGGTAACATCATACAGCGTAGACGGGATGGGATGGGAGGTAATAATAACGCGGTTGATGTTTTCCGGCGCGGAAATTTCCACCACCCGGCCTGAGAAATCCGTAACGGTCCGGCTCTGCGAAGT
>JAIROE010000049.1 GCA_031257715.1 Treponema sp.
CAGGAATTCCCTCAACCATGCGGCCCGCCAGATCCCTTTTGGCGTGGGTTTCCGCCAGTGCAAGCGATTCATCCAGATCCGGGGCGATGGCGGCTCCGTAACCGTAGAGGGTATCCGCCCGCGATGGAAGTCCCGAAACAAAGTCGGGAATATCGGCGCTTACCCTGACAAGCTCGGGTGCGGCGCGCGAAGACTGGGCGGACACGAGGGGTGAAAGAAAACAGAAGACCGCCGCGGCAAGCGGGATTTTTTTCATGCGTTATGCTCCCTGGACATGCTGTTGTTCATGATCAATTATCGGCTGTTTTTCCGCCGTCTGTAACCTTTCCCGTCCCGGTTTTATTGTTGCCGCGTACAAGGTATTGCAGAATCCAAGAAAAGCTGAAAGGCTGAAGAGGAGTTCCACGCCCGCCAGTTTCCAGATGAGCCCCCCCGCGAGGGCTATGAATATGCTGATCACATGGTTGACCGAAATGCCGGTGCTTAATGTCGCGGTAATCTCTTCCTGGCTTGAGGCGATGTCCTGCACATACACATTGCTTGCCATGCTGGCAAGGGAAATGATCGCATCAAGAATATAATTTGCGCAGACCACATAGAAGGCGATGCGCATGGGGAAGATCACGTGCGAAAAACCGTAAAAAAAACAGACCACGATCAGAATGAGCGTGTCGGTGACCATGATGATTTTGTAGCCCACCCTGTCGATAAGTTTTCCCATGAAAGGACTTGCCACGGCGCCGAAGACGGCACTGAAGGCAAGGAGCATGGAGATGACGGAGGTATTCGCGCCGTAGTTGAGTATAAGCACGTAGGGGGCGAAGGTGATGAAGATCTGCTTCCGCGCGCCGTAGAAAACTTCCAGCATATAGTATTTGGTAAATTTTCTGGCGAAGTAAAAGCGCCGGCGTTTTATTCTGAGTTCCGATTCCCGAAGCGCGAGCACGATGAGCGTTGCGGCCATCATGAGCGCGGCGGAAACGGCGAAGATGATCTTGAACCGCAGTACCCCGGCCCCGCCTTTTCCGAATCCCAGCCGGGAAAAAACAAAGAAAGCGGCGGTGACGATGATGAAGCCCGCGATGTTTCCGCCCTGTCCCAGCGCGGTCGTAATACCAAGCGACGCGCCGCCCCTGTTTTTTTCGGCCAGATCCAGCGAGATGGTTGTCCGTACCGGCATGATGATGTGCTCTCCCGTGCTGAAGATCACCATGAAAAGAACCACGATGAATTTGCCCGTTCCGGCAATCAGGAAGCCCGCGAGCCCCGCCGTCATCAGGGCTATGCCTATCTTGAAAACGCGGCTTTCGGTAAAGCGATACATCCCCGCAAGGATAAGCACCACAAGAAGTCCGGGAATTTCGCGGAAGAATTCCACGATGCCCCGTTCAAAGGCATCAATATGAACAATTTCCGCAAGGTAATTATCCTGAATGCCCTTGTAAAGCCCGAATGAAATACCCGAAAACACAAGTACGCCCAGAAAACGACCGATACTAACGTCGGACCTGTAGATTCCCTTGAGAAACGAAAACCGAGGAAGCACTTCTATCCCCTTGTCAATTATTCCGCTTATTATAAGCGGGAAAAAGAATTTTGTCTATTGGCCGGGGGAAATTTCCAAAAACTGATTTTTTAGAAATTCCTTATTGTACTTTACCGGGCAAAAGTATATTCTTGAAGTATGAAGAAAATTAAAATTATTATTGTCTGCTGCCTTGCCGCCGTTTCATCCGCGCTTTTCGGCCGGGCCGTCCAGGAAGAAGTTGCCCACGCCGATGAACGGACAAGAACGAGTTACGCTTTCGGTCAGGTGATAGGGTCCGATCTCGGGCAGACCGGGCTGGAATTTGATTATGATGCTTTTACCGAAGGTTTCAGGAATTCGATTACCGGGGGCGAAAGTCCCTATGCCCTTGAGGAGGCGGTGGCCATGGTTCAGGCCGCTTTCGAGAAAGTCATGGCGCAAAAAGCGGAAGAGAACCGCAGGAACGAGATAACGTTTCTCGGCAAAAACGCGGAAAAGGATACGGTGCGTATCACCGAAAGCGGGCTTCAATATGAAGTGATAAACGAAGGGACCGGGGCAAAGCCCCTGAGTACCGATACGGTCAAGGTGCATTACGAGGGGAGTCTTGTCGACGGCGCCGTTTTTGATTCGAGCTTCAACCGCGGTGAACCGGCGGAATTTCCGCTGGACCGTGTCATTCCCGGATGGTCCGAGGGGCTGCAGCTCATGCCCGTCGGCAGTGTCTACCGTTTCTATATTCCTTCCCGTATCGCGTATGGCGAGCAGGGTGCAGGCCAGGTGATACCTCCCTACGCGACGCTGATCTTCATGGTTGAACTGCTTGAAATCGTGGTTCCCGTGTCTCCCGCCGCCGCATCCGAAGGCCCCGGAGCCGAATGAGAGCCCCGGTGCACAGCCGGCAGTTTTCTGGCCGTGTTACCGGCCGGCGCATCCCTCAAGGTAGCTTTTGATAACGTCTGGAAGGGTGTTTTCATCGGTTTTGACAATGTTTTTTTCACGCTCGTAACTTTCGGGTGAATCGGAGGCGTGGGCGGTGTTTATCATCACATTGCTGCCGAATTCCCGGCGTACCGTTCCTTCGGGCGCCTTGAGGGGATCGGTGGGGCCCAGCACATCCCGTATTTTTTTGACGGCATCTTCCCCTTCGTAGACGAGTATCATGCACTTGACGCTGCCGGGCAAGAGGCGATCTTCTTCGGAACCTGCCTCCGGCCGCTTTCCGCACATGAAGGCGATGATCTGGGCGAACTGGTCCCGCGCGCATTCCGCGCCGAATTCGCGTGAAAGGGCTTCCGCCGATTCACTGCTCAAGGTGATCCTGAATTCCTTTTCCAGCACTTCACGCGCCCGTTTGCCGAAACCGGGGGCCAGGTTTTTACGGAGGGCCTTTTCCACGGGGCCGTAAAATTCCAGAGCTTCGGCGAGCGAGAAGCGGTGCACTTTGATGCCGACGATACGCAGTCCCGTTCTTGAAAACATGTCTATGATGGTCCCCGGCCGCGATGAATTGTAGGTCCAGTTGTCGGGTTTTATTATCACGAGCGTTTTTTCAATCCTTGAAGGATCAGGATAGTTTATGTTGCGGATTATGTTCGGCTGATTTTCAAGGAAGTGCGCGAAAAGGGCAAGATCAAAATCCGCGTCTTTTTGCGTGCGGGCGGTAAGCACCGCCGGTTCAAAATAACTTGCTTCGCCTTTTTTGTCCCGGGAAAAAATAAGATCGGCGTAAGTGTCGCGTATGGTTTCCCCCTTTATCGCATCAACGGCGATCTGCGTGGTGTCGATATGGCCGCACGCGGCGAGCAGTTTTTCGCAGGGGTTTTCCCCGCGGAAGATGAGAAGCAATGTCCGGTGCCGCCTTCCCTCCGAGGGGGCCATGTTTTTTTCGACATAGGCGGCAAGCAGCGATAATTCGTTGGCCGGTTCCCGCGTCCGCAGGGAGGCGGCGTATTCATGTACGAGCGCTTCATCGGGGGCCATTATCTGGGCGCCGGCAAGTTCAAGATCCGTGCGGGAAAGAAGGCGTGAAATGACGCCGCCCGTCCTGCTTTTTGCGATTGTGTAAGGGGTGACCATTACATACGAAAGTGACTGGTTCATTATCCTGATTTACTCCTGGTTAATTATTCAGCATACAACCGGAAATGAATTTACGCAATGAATTTATGTGTGCCCTGTACGGGGGAAGACGGCCCAAAGGACGAGGGAGTGCGGGCGGGGCTGCGCGTGTGTTGCTTTTTGTTTTCGTTCAGGCTAAAATAAAATAAATGCTTGAAATCATGCGCAATATCGGTGTCATGGCCCACATTGACGCCGGCAAAACAACCACTACCGAACGCATCCTCTACTATACGGGGAAGAGCCACCGTATCGGCGAAGTCGACGACGGAGAGGCGATAATGGACTGGATGGAACAGGAGCAGGAGCGGGGCATTACGATACAGAGCGCCGCTACTACCGCCTGGTGGCGCCGGGAAGGCGGTCCCGCCAAAGGGGCCGATCCCAAATATCAGATTAATATCATCGATACGCCGGGACACGTTGATTTTACCGCCGAGGTTGAACGCTCTCTCCGCGTCCTTGACGGCGCGCTGGCCATCTTCGACGCGGTCCACGGTGTGGAGCCCCAGACCGAAACGGTGTGGCGTCAGGCCGAACGTTACCGCGTGCCCTGCATAGGCTATGTCAACAAGATGGACAGGGCGGGGGCTGATTTTTTCTTTGTGCTTGACGATGTCGCGTCAAAGCTCGGCGTCAAAACAGTCGCTCTTCAAATTCCCATAGGCAGGGAAGGGGACTTTGAAGGGATTATCGATCTTGTCGAGATGCGCGAAGTGCGCTGGGAGGGAAACGAAGGCGAAAGGCTCTGTTATGCTCCCGTTGACGCGTCGCGGCGGCAGCTTGCCGCTTCCTGGCGGGAAAAACTTGTAGACGCCTTGTCGGCTTTTTCCGACGCCGTTACCGAAAAGTACCTTGCGGGGGAAGAACTTGAAGGCGCTTTTTTGCGGAGAGAACTGCGGAAGGCGGTGTTGGGCCGCCGGCTTCTTCCCGTGTTTGCCGGCGCTTCCCGGCGCAACATGGGAGTGCAGCCCCTCATAGACGCCGTGGTCGATTATCTTCCCGCCCCCGATGAGGCGGCCCCCGCCCAGGGACATCATCTTAAAAAGGAAGAGGACATCGCCATATCCTGCGATCCCAAAGGCCCTCCCCTGGGACTCGTTTTCAAGATACAGAACGACAGGGAGGCGGGAAGCCTCTGTTATGTGCGCATGTACTCGGGGGTTTTAAAACCCGGAGGCGTGATCTTCAATATCGGCAAGAAAAAACGGGAACGGGCCAACCGCATCCTGCGCATGCACTCCAATAAATCCGAGCCCGTGGAGGAACTTTCCGCCGGAGATATAGGGGTGATCATAGGGATGAAGCTTGCCCAGACCGGAGACACCGTGGGAAGCGAAGGATGGCCCGTGGTGCTGGAAAAGATGCGGTTCCCCGAGCCGGTCATTTCCGTGTCCCTTGAGCCCAGTACCATGTCGGAACAGGAAAGGCTCCGCGAGATCCTCGCCATACTTTCAAAAGAGGATCCCACCTTTACCACGAGAGAAAACGAGGAGACGGGACAGCTTATCATATCCGGCATGGGGGAACTGCACATCGATGTCCTTGTGACCCGTATCCTCAAGGAATACAGGCTCGGCGTCAGGGTGGGAAACCCCCAGGTTACCTATCGTGAATCTGTGGAGAGGCGGGTGGACCGCACGGAAACTTTTTCCCGCGTCATGGCGGGAAAGGAAAACGCCGCGTGCGTGAGCCTTGCCGTGGAAGGCGCGGAACGGGGAGCGGGCAACAAATACGCCTGTACGGTAAAAGACCGTGCCGCCATTCCTGGCGAAATTTTTGACGCCGTTGAACGGGGCGTGCGGGGCGCCCTTGCCTCGGGAATAGTCATGGGTTATCCCTGCATGGACGTGGCGGTAACCGTTACCGGCCTTAAGTATTCCGAGCTTACCGGAACCGAATTTGCCTTTGAGGCCTGTGCCAGCATGGCCTTTGACGAGGCCGCCCGGGAAGCGGGTCCCGTACTTCTTGAACCCATCATGGCGGTGGATCTTTCATCTCCCAGGGAATTTGTCGGTGATGTGATAAGCCTTGTGACCCAGCGGGGCGGCAGCGTACTCAGCATGGAATCGAAGACCCGCGCGGACGAAATAAAGGCCCATGCGCCCATGGCGAAGATGTTCGGCTTCATGACTTCCCTCCGCTCGGTAAGCCAGGGCCGCGCCTCCTTTACCATGGAATTTTCTCATTTTGAGAAAAAGGCTGAACGGTAGCCCGGGTGCCGGGCGGTGTATTTATGGAATTCTTCAATCGGCATTTTCACGAGAATGGTCTTAAGCAGATTCTCAATCATGGAACGGTACCTGCCGTCCGCATTGAGGATATCTACTTCGAAGTAAAAATCGTTTGGTATATGATTCCTTTCATGTTTTGGGCGGTTCTTTTATCCCCGCCTTGTCAAAAAGTCCCCTGTTATAATGATACCCCGCTAACTGGTTTTCATTTGTGAGGGCAATAATTTTATTAATTGGAACCATATACAGATCCGGCAGTTGTTTTGCCGTCAAGTCAATTTTACCCTGTGATACGGTTTTGGAAATATC
>JAIROE010000053.1 GCA_031257715.1 Treponema sp.
TACACCCAGGCTATCCGGCTGGACGGGGCGGATGTGCAGGCGTATAACAACCGCGGCCATGCGTATTATGCCAAAAAAGACTACGCCCGTGCCCGGGCGGACTGGGAGGAGGCGCTGCGTCTTGAGCCCGGAAACGCCGATGCGCGGGATAACCTGGAAATGCTGGAGGGCATGGAGCGGTAGGCGGGGCGCGGCGGAGGTTTTTTCCGGTGTTGACAGGCGCTATGGTTTCCTTCGGCGCCGCTCCGGTTGTTTCCCGAAAAAAAACATGCTTTTAATCGTGTTAAGGGGGCTGTGATGAAAAAGGGTTTTCTCTGCCTGGTTGCGGCGCTGTGGGCCGCGGGGGGTTTTCTCTACGCCGCGCCGGACAGTGTGTCGTGGGAAGTGGACTACGGGCTCCGCGATTCGGTTGACCGCGTGGGCAACCGGTATATCAGGTACGACAGTCCGCATCCTTCGGTCTTCACGTTTGTCAACGAGGACGGTTCGGTGACGGTATGCGCCGCCGACGATGCGGCAAAGACGACCCATGTGTATGAATATTCCGCCGCTCTCCAGGAACGGACGGCTTTCAGTTTCGCCAACGCCCTTGACTGGCTGGGGGCCTTTACCAAAGACGCCGAAGGGAATTACTACTTTTTTTACGGGCGCCGTTCATCCGGCCGTGACGACGGGAATATGGCAATGGTGAAGCGCGGGAGGGAAGGAGAGGAACTCCTGGTCTTCAAGCTGAAAGCAAATACCCCAAAGAGTATGGACGGGATACGAATTCCCTTTGACGCGGGGACCTGCCGGCTGGAACTGTCGGGCTCTCTCCTGGCGGTTTATTTCGCGCGGGAGATGTTCAGCGGGCATCAGGCGTCCTACGGCTTTGTGCTGGATAAGGATACGTTTGAACGGGTGGACCTGGGCGCGGCGACGCACCCCCGGATGGGGGATATTACCCAGATGCCTTACGTCAGTCATTCCTTCAATCAGTTCATTGTGCCTTTTGAGGGGGGTTTCCTGTTCGCGGACCACGGGGACGCCTACCCCAGGTGTTTTACGTTCGCCAAATTCCAGAAGGGGAGCCGCACCAAACGGCTGGACGCTTTCAAATTTCCCGGTCAGACAGGGCAGAACGCCACGTACGCGGAAATGGGGGGATTGGCGAAGACCCAAGGGGGCTATATCTTTGCCGGGGCCTACGGAAGAACCGCCGGCGCCCCCCGGAATCTCTTTATCCTTACTTTTGACGAAGCCCTTTCCGCCTGTACCGCCCCGGTTTACCTTACCGAATATACCAAAGAAGACGGTCATGTGGGCCATCCCAAGATAACGGCCCTGGACGGCGGCCGTTATCTTCTGTTGTGGGAACGGTATGCGTTTTCTACCCAGCCCGCCAACCGCATAGGGCAGGGCACGACGGAGTATCTTTCCACCTATATGCGGGTAATCGACGGAGAAGGGAACGCCCTTTCGGATGTGGAGGAACTGCCGGGGGTCCGCCTTAACATGAACGACGTGCCGCGGTACAACCGGCGGAACGGGAACGTGTATTGGGCAATTAACGAAGGCGGTTCATCCGTTACCCGCGACAGGAGCAGCGTATCCGTTACCTATGGGAGTCCCTCCATTACCCTTTACGCTCTGGACCCGGGGGCCCCATGACGGATGATGTCCGCGGGGGTTCGCGGCGCGTTCTTTTTCTTCGGGGCTTTTCCAAAACTCCGGTTTTTGGGGGGCTTTTTCTTCTCTATTTTGAAATAACGGTAAATTCCAGGCTGCCGTTCTCGCCCTGTATGACCATAACAAGGCGGTCCGCTTCAAAAGGGACGGAAAAGCGGTACTCTTCTTCCTCCCTGAGGCTGAAAAATATGCGGTTCCTGAAAACAGGGTACGGTGTATCTTCCGCTCCTCCGGGGACTTCCGGGGCAACGGCCATGTCCACGGGGCCGGTGTAGACGTTCCCCTTGCCGGCGGTCTTTGTCAAAACAAGGTAGGTCTCCCCTTCGTATTTCATCGCCTGTACGCGGATGCGGTTCCCCCCCAGCGTCCTGGAGTCTTCCGCCCCGCCGAAAACGGCCAGCACGAGTATAAAAGCCGAAAGGATCAGTATGGAGGCAAAGAGGGTGGCAAGCGGTTTGGTCGCGGTAAGGCTGCGGAGGAAGCCCCGTTTTTTGGGCTCTTCCCGGTAAAGCGCCCGGACCGGTTCGGACGCTCTGGAAAGGCGCTTTTCCCGTGAGTAATAAAAGACGGGATCTTCCGCTTCGGGCCGCCGGGTCAGGGGGTATTCTGCGTTGGGCCGCACCGGTCCTTCTTTTTTTTCCCCGCCCGCCTTTTCTTTGTCCGGCCGTTCTTCGCCCGTCATCGTTTCTTCCGTCCGCGGCGTCCGGTTTTGCCGCGCCCGGGAAGCCAGGCGCGGCCCGCGATGCGGGAAGCCCTTCCGGCAAGTTCCAGGGGATCGGTGAAGCGCGGCTGCGCACAGGCCGCGCTTTCAATGAGGAGCGCGGCGGCGGCGGCGGCGGCCTCAAAAACGCCGGCGCGCGCGGCAAGGGCGGCGCAAAAACCGGCGAGGAGATCCCCCGAACCGCCTGAGCCCAGCTCCGGCATCATGCCGTCCACGACGGCGGCGCGTCCGTCGGGGGAAACGGCGTACAGCACGTGGCTTTTGAAGAGGATCACCGCATTGCGCTCCGCGGCGAGGCGGGAAAGGAGGGGAAGCGGGCGGGAAAGGACCTCTTCCTTCGGGATCCCCGCCCAGGCGGCCAATTCCCCCGGATGGGGCGTGAGGATTGTCTTCCCGTGAAAGATCCTTGTGCCGGCAAGGGCTATGGCGTCGGCGTCAAGGACAAGCGGCGTTCCCCCCTCCTCCCTTTGGAGGGCGCGTTCCAGAAGGCGCTCCCGGCCGGGAGTCCTCCCCCAGCCGGGCCCCAGGAGTATGGCGGCAGGGACAAAACGGTCCGCCTCCGGTTCGGGAACGTCCGGCGCCACCATGATTCCCCCCGCCCCGGCGGCCAGCATGGGGTGGATCGAAGGATCAACGACAAGGCGGACGATGCCTGCCCCGGCGGCCTGCGCTCCGCGGGCGGCGATACGGGCGGCTCCGGCCGCGCCGGGGGAACCGGCCCGGATCTCCACAAGGCCCCGTTCGTATTTATAGGCCGCCTGAGGCACGGGCGGGATAAGGGCCGAAGCGTCCTTCCAACCGTAAAGCCGGGGCCCCTCAATCCCGTCAAGCAGGGTCCGGGGAAAGATCCCTTTTACCGGGAGAATGGCGCCGCAATGGGGGCGCGCCGCCGGGCAATAGAGGGCGGCCTTGACCGGCTCTATCGCCAGAACCGCGTCGGCTTTTACCATGGGCATGCCCGGCTCCCATCCGTCAAAACAACCCGAGGGAACATCTATTGAAACCGCCAGGGGCCCCTTTCGCCCGTTCAGCCCCCCGGCCATTTCAAGGGCCGCGCCTCTCAAGGGACCCGAAAGGCCGGCTCCCGTTATCCCGTCGATGAGTATGTCAAAATCCGAAAAATCCCCCGGGGCGTTCCAGGCAAAAGAGGGTACTCCCATTTTCCCGAGGGAAAAGAACGCCAGGGACCGCGGGTTCCGTTCATCGGCGGAGGGAAGCCGGTTTATCCAGACGCGGGACAGGGCGCTTTCCGTGTATCCCTCAAGGATGAGGGCGCGGAGCAGAACCATGGCGTCGGCGCCGTTATTGCCGGGGCCCGCA
>JAIROE010000057.1 GCA_031257715.1 Treponema sp.
GGGGAGTGTGGATTATGAAAAGCCTTGTGTTGGGTAACGGGAAAGCATATACGGAAGAAGTTCCCGATCCGGCGCCGGAGAAAGAATGGGTGATTGTCAGGATTGAGTCAACGCCCATCTGCGGAAGCGACAAGACCGCTTTTTTGAGCGCTGCGCCTGTGCGGGACGCCGGCCACGAAGGTTCGGGCATTGTTGTGGACAGCGCCGGTTCTACCCTCCTCAAAAAAGGAGACCGCGTTATATTGAATCCGCTTTCCGGCTGCGGCGCATGTGAATTGTGCCTTACGGGAAATTATATTTACTGTCCCGACAAACCGCCCTTTGCCACGCATTTTGCGCAGTTTGTAAAAGTCCAGGATTTTGTGTGTACCGTTCTGCCGGAGGATATTTCTTTTGACGTGGGCGCCATGGCCTGTTGTGCGCTGGGACCGGCCTTCAGCTCAATTAAAAGAATGAACCTGAAAGCTTTTGACACCCTCCTTGTTACGGGCCTTGGTCCTGTGGGCATGGGCGCCGTCTGCATCGCCAAATTCCTGGGCGCCCGCGTCATTGCCCTTGATACCGTGCCGTTCCGCAAAAAAATGGCTGCGGATGTTTTGGGCGCCGACGTCGTGTTTGACGCCGCCGATCCTGATGTCCGCGTCAGGATCAGGGAAGCGGCGCGCCCGGGGCGCCTTGTACGGGCCATTGACGCATCGGGAAACGCGGCCGCCGAACGCCTGTGCATCGATGTAATTGAACCGGGCGGGATCATTTCATTTGTCGGGGAAAATCACAATGAAATCCCGATCCGCCCAAGCGAGGATTTTATCCGCAAGGGGCTTACCCTGATGGGATCATGGCACTGCAATCTGAATGACCGCGCGGAAATGATTACGCTCCTGCGCAGATCACCCCTTGTTCCAAAACTGATCACCGAAACTTTCGGCTTCTCCCGCGTTCAGGAAGCGTTTGAAAAATTCATGGGCGGCGATACCTGCAAGGTTATGCTTAAGCCCTGGCAGTAGGAGGGGGACCCGCCCGGCGGGTCCTTCCCTTACACCCCTTCCTTGATTATCTCGATCTTCACGCCGTCGTTCTGATCCGGTTCATCCTTGGGGGGAACCGATACCTTGAGGATGCCGTTTTTGTAGACGGCCCTGACCTGCTCCTGGGCGTATTTGTCCAAAGGGACAAAATACTTCTGCTTTTCAATGTCCTTAAGTTTAAGGCGGCGTTTGAAGTACCGTACGCTTTCGCCGCCGCCGGAATCCTCATAGGGGCGGCTTTCCGTTTCACCGCGATCTTCCCCTCCGTCATCCCAGGCGGTTTTGGCCGTTCCTTCGATGTCACGCGGCATGACGGCGGAGAACACCATGTAGTCGCCCTGGAAAGAAAGGCTGATGTCCTTTTCGTTAAAACCCGCAAGGGCAAATTCAAACACCAGCGTCCTGTCGGAGGTCATGAAGACGTTCATGGGCGGATAGGAATAATTGGGGTAGAAATCGGTATTTTCGTCGAAAAAACTCTTTCCGAAAGGGCCGCCGCGTCCGAAAAAATCCTGCCCGCGTCCGCAGAATCCGTTCCCGTACTGGTTGAAATTACGGTTCAGTTCATCCTTGAAATTCTGGGCGGCTTCAAAAATTTCGTCGAATATTGTTCCCAGATCCGGATACGTTCTGGTACCTTTCATAAAAGGCTCCTTTTACACCGCGTGATCCCGAAGATCGATCCGGTGTACGCCGGCCACACGGCCCGGCAAAATCGGGACCCCCATACGGGCGATCCGGAGGCGTGCGTTTTTGCATGTCTCATGTATAATATACCGCAATCAGGAGAAACGGACAAGCGCGGCGGGTGCTATTCGGCGACGATGCGCCGTATAACGGTTTTTCCCCGCGGCGGAAAGCGGCGGCGGAAGAGGAAACAGGCGAAAGCGCAGGCCAGCATGGCAAGGAACCCTCCCGCCGCCCTTGCGGCTTCTTCGGCGGTGATGAGTCCGGCGAGCAGGAAACCCGCGGCAAAGCCCGCCGCGGGCAGAAGCAGGGCAAAGAGGCCCTGACCCAGCGCCGCGCCCGCTTCCGTGTCCGCCTCCACGATGCGGCCGGGGGCAAGGGGCAGGTTTTCGCCGTTTTCGGCATTGACAAGGACAAGGCGCTTGCCGCATTCTCCGCCCATGCAGCCAAAACAACCGGTGTTTTCCGGGATTATGGAGACGGTCTTTCCCTTTATCGAATGAACGCGGCCCTTCATGTCATTCCGTCCCGGCGCCGGTTTCCCCGCCGCCGCTCTCACCTGAATTTTCCGCGGCAGGATCGTCTCCCGGCGGGGCGGCGACAGGCAGCCTTATCCGCTCAATGGAACGCGCCTTTCCGCCGCCGTCAATATCGACAAGGATCCCCTGCAGTTCCGGCTCCGCCCAGGCTTCGCGGGTCCACTCGGGAATGCCTGAAAGGTACTCGTGGATGCGCTGTTCGGCGTTGCAGCCGCCCACCGAAAGGGAACTGCCGGTACGGCCCGCGTCGGTGATTACCGCCGTGCCGCGTTTGAGTATGCGCTCGTCCGAAGTCTGGACCCGCGTATGGGAGCCGATGACCGCCGAACAAAGCCCGTCGGCGGCATAAAAAAGGGTCTGTTTTTCAGCGGTCATTTCGGCGTGGAAATCGACGACGACATAGGGAGTTTCCCTCCGCAGCCGTTCCAGAAGGGCCGGAAGCATGGAAAAAGGACTGCCGCCGTGGATGCGGGTAAAGCCGCTTTGGCCCAGAAGGACAGCAATCCCCACTTTGGCATTGCCGGCCCTGAACACGCGCGCGCCGTAACCGGGAGCCTCGGGATTGAGATTTTCCGGTCTGAGCACATAGGGAATTTTCTCCAGATTTTCGGTCAGATCCTTCTTGTAGAAGCAGCATTCCCCGGTGGTAAG
>JAIROE010000133.1 GCA_031257715.1 Treponema sp.
TGATGCCCGCCGCCCCGAGCAGGGCCTGGCGGGAAAAGAAATAGAGCCCGTCGGAAAAGAAACGTTCCGCAAAAGCATAGGAGGAGGAATACAGGGTCACAAGGCCAAGCCCGGCAAGAAGGAGAACGCCGGCGGCAAGAACATGATCTTCCCGTATCCGGAAACCGCCTGCCGTTTTTTCCGCATCTATTCCGTACATCGCTTCCCTACTGAATTTTCAGCGTTGAAAGGGCTATGATCGCAAAAAGCCCTCCGAGTATCCAGAAACGTATAACCACTTTGGTTTCCGCCCATCCCGACAGTTCAAAGTGATGATGAATCGGGGCCATTTTGAACACCCTCTTCTTCCGCAGCCTGAAAAACAGTACCTGTATGATCACCGAGGCAATCTCCAGCACAAAGACGCCGCCTATGACAAGACAGAGTATTTCCTTTTTGATGATGAGGGAAATGACCGCCACCACCCCTCCCAATGAAAGGCTTCCGACATCGCCCATAAAGACCTCGGCCGGGTGCGCGTTGAACCAGAGAAAGCCTACGCAGGCCCCCACCGCCGCAAGGCAGAACACGGTCAGCTCTCCCGCCCCCGGTATATAGGGAATGCCCAGGTACGAGGAATAATCAACCCGTCCCGAAATATAGGTAAGGATCGCCAAGGTTATGAACACCAGGATAAGAAGCCCCGCAAGAAGCCCGTCCAGCCCGTCGGAAAAATTCACCGCGTTTGATTCGCCCACAATGAGGAGCATCCCGAAAGGCACCCAGAGGACACCGAGATCTACGACGGAATTTTTGAAGAAGGGAATGTACAGCGAAGTGATGTGCTCTTCACTCGAAAAAGAGAGCGCCAGCATCACGGCGGCGGCTACGGCAAACTGGCCCGCCAGCTTCCCCCAAACAGGAAGCCCTTCCGAATTATGCCGGGTAACTTTGAGGTAATCGTCGGCAAAGCCTATCACGGCGAAGGAAGCAAAGGCCCCCAGCACGAGCCACACTTTCCAGTCCCGCAGATCCATCCACAGAAGCATGGAGATGATCACCGAAAGAATGATAAACACCCCGCCCATTGTGGGCGTTCCGGACTTGCGGAGATGCGTTTCAGGGCCGTCCGGCCGCACCGACTGGCCGACTTTGAGCCGCCTCAGCATCTCGATGATGCGGGGCCCCAGCATGAAACAGATGAGCAGGGTGGTAAGAGCGGCGTAAGCGCCCCGGAATGTCAGATACATGAAGACATTAAACGGGGTGAAGTACTTTACCAGCGGATAAATGAACTCCAGAAACACTACGCCGCCCCCTTCGCAAGCACGCCTGAGAGCCGTTCCAGCGCACAACCCCGGGACCCCTTCAACAACACCAAATCCCCGGGGCGGACATAGTCCTCAAGGGCACGGGACAGTTCCTCAAAATCATTTGTATGAAACCACGAAACGCCGGCTTCAGGCTTCGCCGAAGAGGCTTCAAGCTCCGCCGCCGCGGCTTCCGTTTCACCGCCAAAAAGAAACACCATATCGGCGCCGGAAGCGGCAAGAAGACGGCCCAGCACGCCGTGCGCTTCCTTCGAGACGCTTCCCAGTTCCAGCATGGAACCTATGACATACACGCGGCGGCCCCGCCAGCCGAGCCCGTCGCAGAAGGCCAGAACCTGAGCAACGGATTCAGGACTCGCGTTGTAGCAGTCCCGAATCACGGTAACAGGCCCCGGAAAAATTTCTCCCCTGCCAAAAAGGGGCCTCACCATAGCAAGTCCCTCCCGTACCGCCCGGCCGCTTACCGGAACCTGTTTCGCTATGGCAAGGGCCCCAAGAACATTCCGCACATTGTACGCGCCGGGAAGGGCAAAACGCACCGCCTTCCCTTCCCAGATTATTTCCGCGCCTTCAAGCCCCAGATCGCGCACGGCCCCGAGTTCAGCAAAAGAATCCCGGCCGTAAAAAATCACCTTTCCCTTTACGTCACGGGCAAGAAAATCACGGTAATCATCATCACAGGGGATCAGTGCCTTCTGGCTCCCCGTAAACCGCGAAAAAATATTTTTTTTCTCTTCAGCTATGGCCTCCCGGCTGCCGAGAATTCCGATATGGGCGGTCCCTGTGCCGGTAACAAGGGCGATATGCGGACGAAGGACCCCGGCCAGCTCTTCGATTTCCCCCCGGCGGTTCATCCCCATTTCAAAGATCCCCGCCTCATGATGCTCCCTGACCGCGAAAACCGAAAGGGGAAGCCCCGTTTCGGAATTGAGATTCCCCTCGTTCATCACCGTTTCTTTTTCCCGCGAGATGACCTTCGCGGCAATTTCCTTGACGGTGGTTTTTCCCGCAGACCCGGTGATCCCTATTCTGATGAGACGTGGAAATTTGTCGAGGTAGGCGCGGGCGGCATTTTGCAGGCCCGAAAGGGTATTCTCCACAGCCATCAATTCCCGTCCCCTGTTTTTTGCCAGCCCCGTCAAATCAAGGCTTCTGTCCTCAAGTTTCGCCGCGTCAACCATGGCCCCGGCGGCTCCCCCGTCAAAAGCGGCTTCCACAAAACGGTGGCCGTCGTCCGACCCTCCCCTGAGGGCGATGAAGAGAGAGCCCGGTCCGGCCTTCCTTGAATCCACACAGACCGACGAAAAGCCTTCATCACAACCGGCAAAGGAAAAACGCCGTGCTCCCAAAGACAGGGCCAGTTCCGCAAAACCCATAAGGCAGTTTCCGGTCACGGGGTCCCTCCCTCGGACGCGGCGCCGGTGATCCGTATCTGAAGCACCGCCTCGGGGGCTATTTTTTCCAGTTCAAGATCATGCAGGGCGATATTCTCTATGCGCCCGGACGAAGAAAGCACCGCTATCCCCGCGATAAGCCGTTTGTTGCTTTCAATCCATTGTTCCTGGGCTTCCTCGAAACGCTTCGTCTCCCGTTCCAGGGCCGTATAGCGGACCGACTGCCACGCATTAAGGCCGAAGAGGACCGGTATGGTCAATACCGTAAAATAAAGAAGTAGTGTCCGCCTCATCATTGTCCGTCCTCATCCAGCACTTTTTCCGCCGCCCGGAGCCGGGCGCTCCGCGAAGGCGGATTTTTTTCAATTTCGGCGCCGGACGGGGTAATTCCCTTCCGGGTTAATACATTAACGGCCCGCCGTCCCTCACATCTACATATCGGCGCTTCGGGAGGGCAGGTACAGTCCCTGTTCTTCTCCCGGAAGAAATTCTTGACAACGCGGTCTTCCAGAGAATGAAAAGTGATGACGGCCAGCCTGCCGCCCGGTTCAAGAATGCGAAGGGCCCCTTCAAGAAGGCCCGGCAGCCGGGAAAGTTCCCCGTTAACCGCGATACGCAGGGCCTGAAAGGTTTTTGTCGCGGGATGAACCGGCCCGTGGCGGCGGGAGGGCGGCACCACCCGGGTCACGAGTTCGGCAAGGGACCGCGTCGTCGTGACGGGCGCCTCTTTCCGCTGTTCCACGATGGCCCGCGCTATACGCCGTGAATAGCGTTCCCCGGCGTTGTTATACAGAAGATCGGCCAGATCCGCCTCGCCGAGCCGGGCAAGCAGATCCGCGGCTGTGGAACCGCCCGAAACATCAATGCGCATGTCAAGGAATTCATCTTTCCTGAAACTGAAACCGCGGTTTCCCTTTTCATAATGATAAAGGCTCACCCCCAGATCAATGAGGATCGCGTCGGGCCTCTTGAGCTCCGCCGGATATTCGGCAAAAAAATCCTGGGACCAGCCGGAATGGAAATGAACCCTTTCCCCAAATTCGGCAAGCCGCATTCTGGCAATTTCAAGAACGGCGGGATCGGCGTCTACCCCTATAACGCGAAGATCCGGATAACGGGAAAGAAAGGCGAAGCTGTGCCCGGCTTCCCCAAGGGTAGCATCAACCATGAGGCTGCCGCTCCGTCCCGGGGCGAGGATTTGCATTGTTTCCTCCGGCAAAACCGGGGTATGGACAACTTCCACCGATCCGCACGTCCTTTTTACTTCTGCGAAAAAAGCCTGATGGAACCCATCTTCCTCCAGGCTTCCTGAATGACCGGCCTGTTTTCATTCAGATATGCGCTGTGGAAATTCGAATCCCAAATCTCAAGGCGGTTTTCCGCGCTTAAAACCAGGCAGTCCCTGTTCAATCCGGCGTATTTCCGTATCGCCTGGGGTACGGGAACACGCCCCGATTTGTCAATCTCCACAAGCTGGGCGGGAAGAATATGCAGATACTCTATCAGCGAATATTCTTCGTCGGTAAGCGCGGTGGAATTCCGGAGCTTTCCGGACACCTGTTCCCAGATTTCGGGGGTCATGATCCATGCGCTGGGCTGCCTTCCCTGTGTTATCACAAATTCCCTTACCTTGTAGATTTCCCGCAGGCGTATGGGTATGGAAACCCTCCCCCTGTCGTCCAGCGTACTTTCAAATGTCCCGGTTTCCAATGTTGCTGCCACAAAATCCCACTTTATGCGAAATTTTACCACAAATCCCCACGTATTATTATTACAACGGCAAAGAATTCCCGTCAACAGAAAAAAAGGAAAAAAATTATAATTAGTAAAAAAATATTCGAAAGTACCTATACGCCTGTATAGCCTTCATACGGAAGCGGCAAAAAACCGCCGGCAAACGGCACAAAAGCCGGCGGCCTTGTATTCATCATGCGGGCCGCGCTATGATCAATTCATGTATGTTGATGAATATTTCATCGTTTTCCCCGAAGGGGATGTCCAGGAAATCACCGGACGGCTTCCCATAAACGACATTGTAGATATCAACGGCAACCATCTTTCCCTGCCCCTGCCCACCAGCCGGATGATCGCCTTCCGGGTGGCCCGCGTCAAGGTTAATGAAACAAAGGGAAGGAGCGAAACCCTGCACTATCTGGAGCTGCTGAGCGCCGGCGAACTTGTTCCCCTCGCGGGCGGCGGGGAATGAGAGCGGCAAAAACCCTCCCCCGTTCCATAGGGACAGAACGGGAAAGCGCCCTGCACCGGGCGCTGAAATTCCATTACACGGGAGCCGGCGGAACAACTGAAAGTTCCCTCGGAGGCTATGTCTGCGACGGGATCAGGGACGACGGGGAAATCATAGAAGTACAGACGGGAAGCTTCGGCCCGTTAAGGGAGAAGGTTTCCGTCTTTTCGGCGCGGGGAAGGGTCCGCGTCATATATCCGGTGACGGTGGTCAAGTACATAGAACTGCTTGATGAAGCGGGAAACCCGCTCCACAGGCGAAAAAGCCCGCGGCGCGGCACGGAATGGGACCTTTTTTATCATCTCCTGTATGCGCCTGAACTTCCCCTCATTCCCGGCCTTGTCATCGAACTGGCCCTTGTGGACGTACTTGAAAAGCGGACGAACGACGGCCGGGGATCCTGGCGGCGCAGGGGGGCAAGCATAACGGGCAGGGAACTCGCCGCCTGGCGCGGAACCGTTTCCCTGGAAAAACCCGCCGACTATCTGCGCTTTGTCCCTTTCGGCGCAAACGACGAATTCACCGTGAAGGATCTTGCCGAAAAGGCGGGCATAAACACTCCCCTTGCCCAAAAAACCCTCTATGTTCTCTTCAAAATGGGCCTTGTGGAACGGACGGGAAAGAGGGGAAGAGGATTCCTCTACCGCGCCGCGGACAAAAAAACCCCGCCGGAGCCTTTTGGCCCGGCGGCCGATTTTTCGAACAGGAATTACCAGGCGTCGGAAATATCGTCCTCGTCCCGGTTATCCTCCGCAAAGAGGTCCGTTACCGCCCGGAGATCGTCAAAATAGATGTAGTAGGTTCCGTATGCTTCCATGGGATCGCAGTCGATGCGGAAACCGGTGACCTGTATGCCCAACTGGTTGTTGTAGTGGTAATTGCGCTGAACGATGCCGTTAAAGCCGTCTTCCGCCTGCGGAGGAACCGCCACGGTAAGCCGTTTCCAGCCCTGAAAATTGAGCTTTCCAACGTACAGTTCATAGTACCGGCCGAAAAAGTCCTGCAAAAGCAGGCTGAGTTCATGGTTGTAGTTTCTTCCCACCACCCACAGGGAAATGGTCTTGGTTATTCCTTCAATGGGAATGGGCCGTATGGGATACACGGTAAAACTGGTATATCCCCGGTGAATAAAATCAACCTTGGTACCCAGAACATAACGATCGGGAATGTTCATCCCCTCTTCTTCGGGAAGGCCGGCTTTTCCCGCGGGACTGCCGCTGAAAAGCCTTGTGGTGGTATGCCCGTCATCCGGAGACATGGAGGAACGCCAGTATCCGTCATGTTCGAATTTATCCACCGACACTTCCTTGAGGAGCTGCTGCGCGGAATCTATGCCTATGCGTTCGGCGTTGGGGGTACCGACCTCGGCCCCCTGCTGGGCAAAGAGCAGGGCGGCGCCGCTGAAAAACAGGGAAATTAGTATAAACCGTTTCATTGCTGTCTCCTTAATTGCTTGAGGCCCAAAGTTCCTGAACCCGTTCAGGATCGGTCAATTCATCACCGTCAAAAAGAGATTCGAAAGTATCGGTGAGAACCTTGAACTGATCAAAGTAGATATAAAAATCATTGACCGGTTCGGTCGGCTGGGTCCAGATCCGGAACTTGACAAAGGTAAGGCCCGCCAGCCGGGGAAGCACCCGCTTTGACTGTATGATATTGCCGGGAATTCTGGCCCTGATGTTTCTCCACCCCGTATAGCCTATGTTACCGAAACGGATATTGTGAACAACACCCTGAAAATCCCTCACATACGCTTCGATGTAATAGTCAAGATTCGAGCCCCATACCCACATGTCCAGGTAAGAAACCCGGCCCGGAATGGGTATCTCGAAAGGTTCGTCTCCGCCGGTGGCAACAGGATACAGATCTATCCAGTTGTAGCCCCTGCGGTCAAAACGGCCCCAGATGCCCAGGCTTTTAAGCTCCTTGCCGTCCCGGTTCAGGCCGAACAGGGCCATTGGCCAGGCGGGCACATACGTCATCCGGGGATAGGCGGCGTCATCCGTCCTGGTGGCGAATTTGCTGGCGTCCAGCTTCCATTCAAAATCGTAACTATAATTTCTCCCTGCAACAGTCCATTCATGACTCGTAACGCCGTCAAAACTGTCAAGCACGATGGCCTCGTAATCGACGGTGTTTTCATCACCGAACGCTGCCGACGCGGCTGCCATTGCCAAAAGAACGAGGCAGACAACCTTGAAACTGCCGTGTTTCATCCGATACTCC
>JAIROE010000184.1 GCA_031257715.1 Treponema sp.
ATCTTGATTCCGCCGTGGCGCTCAACAAGGCGATGCACAGGATCTTCCGTGAATCGCAGATGTACCGCATCGATCATTATCTGGGAAAAGAGACGGTAAACAACATTCTCGTCCTGCGTTTTGCAAATTCGATCTTTGAGCCCATCTGGAACCGGAATTATATCGAAAGCATACAGATCACCGCCAATGAGGAACTGCTTGTAGGCCGCAGGACTCCCTATTATGAAACCGCCGGGGTGCTGCGGGACATGTTTCAGAATCACCTGTTGCAGATCCTCACCTTTATCGCCATGGAGCCTCCCGCCCGTTTCAACGCGAAAGAAATACGCGACGAGAAGGTCAAGGTGCTCCAGTCCATACGGGCCATGACCCCGGAAGAGGCGGCGGCGAATTCGGTGCGCGGCCAGTACCGCAGTTACCGTGATGAAAAGGGGGCCGCAGGAGGCAGCCAGACGGCTACCTACGGCGCGGTCAGGCTTTTCATCGACAACTGGCGCTGGAAGGATGTTCCGGTATATCTGAGAAGCGGCAAGGGAATGTCCTGCAGGACTACCCAGATAGTGATCAACTTCCGCCGGCCCCCGCACAGTATGTTCGGCAGTTCGGCAGGAAATTCCGAAGTCAACCGAATGCTCCTTCAGCTTCAGCCCGCCGAAGGAATTCAGGTTCACTTCATGACCAAGATTCCCGATACCGATATGATGCTCCGCACATCTGAATTGAATTTCAATTTCAGGAACAGCTTCCGGGGAGAGATGCCCGATTCATACGAACGGCTTCTGCTCGATGCCATAAACGGCGATGCCTCACTGTTCGCCCGCAATGACGAAGTCGAGGCCGCATGGCACATCATCGATCCCATTCAGAAGATATGGGATTCGCCGGCCATGCAGCCGGTGGAATTTTACGAAACGGGTTCGACGGGGCCCGCTCAGGCGGCGCGCTGGATAGAATCCTTCGGACACAGATGGTTTGATCTTTGTCCCCTGGTGTAGTACCATCGTTTTATGAAAATACTTGTCATAGGATCGGGGGGAAGGGAACATGCAATCGTGTGGAAGCTCGCCCAATCGGAACAGGTTGAAAAAATTTACGCCGCGCCGGGCAACGGCGGTACTGCGTCGGAAAATAAATGCGTAAACGTGCCGGTCCCGGGCGGGGACCCGGCGGCGGAAGCCGGGCAGGAAGGGCTTGCCGTCTTTGCCGGAGAAAACGGGATCGATCTTGCCGTCACCGGTCCCGAGGCCCCCCTTGCGGCGGGCATAACGGACCGTTTCCGCGCCGCCGGAATTGCAATCGCCGGGGCGGACAAAAAATCGGCGCGGCTTGAGGCGAGCAAGATATACGCAAAGGCATTCATGAAAAAATACGGAGTGCGCGCCGCGGAGAGCCAGGATTTTTCCGATCTTGATAAAGCCCTGAAATATGCGCGGAATCATTTTGGCGCGGCCGGCGCCGCGCCGCTCGTAATTAAGGCCGACGGCCTTGCCGCGGGGAAGGGAGTCGTCATTGCGGAAAATTTCACCGGCGCCGAATCGTGCCTTTCGGCATTCATGAAGGACAGGGCCATCGGGGACGCGGGTACTTCGGTGGTGCTGGAAGAATTTCTTGAAGGGAGTGAAGTGTCGGTCCTTGCGGCGGTAAGCGCGCGTCCCGGAAAAAAGGGCGTGATCATCCCCTTTATTTCGGCGAAGGATCACAAGCGGCGTTTTGACGGGGACAGGGGCCCGAATACAGGCGGCATGGGCGCCGTGGCGCCCGCCCCCGGTTTCACCGAAGAAATTTGGGATGACTTTCTTGAAGCCATAGTCAAACCGACGCTGAAGGGAATAAAGGCGGAAGGCATGGATTACCGAGGCTTCATTTTTTTCGGCCTCATGGTACAGGGCCGGTGCTGCAGACTGCTCGAGTACAATGTACGCCTTGGCGACCCCGAAACCCAGGCGGTGCTTCCCCTTATGGAGTCGGATTTTGCCGATCTCTGCCTCGCTCTCGCCGGGGGCCGCCTTGAAGGGTTCCCCATAAAATGGAAAAGCGGCGCGGTCTGCGCCCCGGTAGCCGTCGCGGAAGGCTACCCCGGCGCATACCGGAAGGGCGATCCCATCGCCTTCAATCCCGCCGCACTGGCAAAAACGGGCGCCCGTATCTTCATCGCCGGCGCCGAACGGGGGCCGGGCGGCGCGGCGGGCTCAGGCTGCCGGACAGGAGGCGGCCGGGTTCTCACGGTTTCGGCTGCGGGATACGACGCGGATGATGCGTATGCAAGGGCGTACCGGGCAATGAGCGCCGTGCATTTTGAAGGCATGGATTTCAGAAAAGATATAGGAAAATGAACTTGTTCCAAAACTGAAGTTTTGGAACAGCCTCAAACAACGTGTATTTTTTGCGCGGAATGTTCCGTCTCTGTGTGCAAAAAATTCCCGTCAAGGCGGTTTTGAAGGCCTTTACCGGCATGGCACGGTTTTTGCATACTGTACTGTATGAAGCGCAAGATCCTGTGTTCTGTTCTTGTTATCGCCGTTTTCGTCTTCTCCGGCTGCCGGGGGAAAAGGGGGCCTGTCTCCTATGACAGCGCCGTCATCGTCCGCGGTGTCATTGAAAAGACCGTTTCCTCGACAGGTACCCTCAACCCCGTTTCCACCGTCAAGGTACTTCCCCGCATGAGCGGCAAGGTGGAAAAAATATATGTGGATTATAACGATACGATCCGCAGGGGAGACATCCTTGCGGAACTTAACACCGACATGCTTAAACTTCAGCGGGAACAGCAGGCGGCCCAGCTTGTCAAGGCCAGGGCG
>JAIROE010000188.1 GCA_031257715.1 Treponema sp.
CATGTTTGATTCCATGCCCAAACTGCGTGAACGTTCGGGCGCTTCGGACAGGGGAAGTATCACCGGTTTTTATACGATACTTGTCGACGGCGACGATATGGACGAACCGGTCTCCGATACGGTGCGCGGCATACTCGACGGCCATATAGTCCTTTCCCGAAGCCTCGCCCAGCGTTACCATTATCCGGCAATTGACGTGTTGGGAAGCGTGTCGCGCCTTTCACAGGCGGTCTCAGGTCCCGCGGCGGCCGGCGCCGCGGGGATCATACGGAAACACATGGCCGTTTACGCGGAGGCGGAAGATCTTGTCAATGTGGGCGCGTATCATGCGGGTTCCAATCCGGCGATTGACGAAGCTGTCGCGCGGCACGGGGACATCGAGAATTTCCTCATACAGGCGGTGGATGAAAAGGCCCCCCTTTCACAAACTCTTGCCGAACTCGGCAGAATAGCAGGTGTGCCCGTAACGGAGGACGAAACGGCCGGCCGCGGGGCGGCGGACGGGCCGTCCCGGGAAAGAACGCAGACGGAAACCGGGCCGCCTCCCGGCGGGTTTCCCCGGGGGGAATTTCCGGCGGGTATTGCCGGAGTTAACTCAAGCCAGGTTCCCGTCTTTTAGCCCGTGAAACGCTTTCATTTTTCCCTTGAAAAAGTCCTCCGCCTCCGCACGTACCGGGAACAGGAAGCGGAACTGGAACTCGGCCGGGCGGTGGGGGCCCTTACCGCCGTCGAGAACAGGATCAAAGAGGCGGCCCGGGAAAAGCAAAACGCCGCCGGGGCACGTTTCCTGCAAAGCCACGGCGCCCCGGAAATAATAAACTACAACAACTACATCCTCCGCCTTGAACAGGAGACCGGGCGCCTTCTTGAAGACGCCGCAAAAGCGGAACTTGTTGTGGAAGAAAAACGCGCGGCCTATATTGAGGCCTCCCGTGACCGCAAGGTTCTGGACAAGCTCAGGGAGAAGCGGGAAAGGGAAAACCGCAAAGACATGCTTGCCGAAGAAACCGGAATCCTCGACGATGTTTCAGGGGGAAAAGGGGCGCGGGAAGCCGTGAAGGGATAAACCCGCGTCTTTTCCGCGCCTCCTTATCGGCGTCATATTACAAGGCCAAATACCACAAAGAGCGCCGCCGCCGCGGCCGCGCAGACGAGCGCGTAAGGAAGCTGGGTGCGGACATGGGAATAGAGGTCCGTACCCGCCGACATGGAAGAGAGGATCGTCGTGTCCGACAGGGGGGAACAGTGATCGCCGAAGATGCCTCCCGATATTACGGCGCCGATGGAAAGCGGTATGTTCGCGTTCATCGATGCCGCCATCTGGAGGGCGATGGGCATCATGATGGAAAAGGTGCCCCAGCTTGTCCCGGTGCAGAATGACATGACGGCGCCAAGGATGAAAATAATCGCCGGCCCGAACGCGCCGCTTATCCGTCCTTCTACAAGGCCCGCGAGGAATTTACCCGTTCCCAGCGCGGAAACTCCACGCCCTATCGCAAAAGCCAGCGAGAGGAGAATCACGAGGGAAAGCATGCTGCCGACACCCTTGAAAACATAACCGCCGAATTCCCTGGCGGTCATGAGCTTCTGCGCCCGGTAATAGATCAACATGAAGACGAGGGTGATGATGATGGCGTAGAGAATAGACGTGGTGCCGTCTCCCTTTGTGATGTTTCCCCCGCCTGAAATGAGGAGCCCCGTAAAAGTTCCAACGATAAGGATAGCCAGGGGAATGGCCATATTGCTTTTCTTTTCTTTTCCCTTCGCAACCCGTGTGTCCCCACTATCCTCGTCGTTCAAAAGCGGCGTAACCCCGTCGTCGTACAGTTTGCCCGTGCTTTCAACGCGTACTTCGGCTTTTTTCATGGCTCCGAAATCCTTTCCCGTAATGATAATCATCAATACGAAGATCAGCGTCACGATGCAGTAAAATTGAAAGGGAAGGCTTGCCATGAGGAGCGGCAGGGGTTCTCCCGAAATAACCCCGGCGCCTATGGCCGCGCCTATGAGCCCCATCAGCATGGCGCCCCAGGAATTAAGGGGGATGATCGCGTTCACCGGCGCGGACGTTGAATCGCAGATGTAGGAGAGTTTTTCCCGGGAAACCTTGAGCTTGTCGAAAATGGAACGTGTAACGACGCCCGCGAACATGATGCTCAAAAGGCCGTCGACAAAGATGATGAGCCCTATGATGCAGGTAAGCAGCATGGCGGCCCGTTTGCTTTTGATGGTTCGGTTCTTTTCGGTGAGAAAATTGACGAAACCGTCTACGCCGCCCGATACCCGCACCAATACGACAAAGGCCCCCATGAGGGCGGTAAAGAGAAATATTTTGAGATTGTCCGTATCGGACCATACTCCAAGAATGCCATTGAGGGTCGCATTAACCGCGGTAAAGGGATTCCATTTACCTATGATTAAATGACTCAGAAAGACGCCTGCCAGCAATGCCAGGGAAATCTTCCGCCATTTGATGGCGATAACAAGCGCCAGCACCGGCGGAATAACCGAAAGGATTCCGTATTCCATGTTTTACTCCTTGAATTTGTGTTTCAATAAACAATTCAGTATATCATCTGTTTCCGAAACAGGCAATCTTTTTTTATGATTCCGGGGTATTTTCAAATAAATATTCAAAATACCCTGAGGTTCTCCCGTATTGGCGGATTTTCTGATATGGACCTGGCTCTCAATGAAGAAACAAGTTGACGGAAAGGGCGTGATATAATATTGTTATGAAGACAGGGGAAGTAAATGTTGCGTATTCTGGTCGTTGATGATGAAACGATGCATCGTAAGAATTTAATCCTCCTCTTGCGAAAATTGTATTCGGAACACGTTTTACTGGAAGCAAGTGATGGACGGAAGGCGCTTGAAGAATTGGGCTGTTCACCGGTAGACATTATTATTACTGATATTCGTATGCCCAACATGGATGGAATAGAACTTTTATCCGCGGTCCGAAAAGAATATCCGTTCACAAAAGTAATCATATTAAGTGTTTTTAGTGAATTTTCTTATGCAAAGCAGGCATTAAGGGATGGTGCGCTGGATTATGTTTTGAAACCTGTTATTGTAGACGAATTAAAGGAAGCGTTGGATAAGGCAATCATTTTCATTCGGCGTGAACAGGCGGAAAAATGTGAAAACGATAAAATCAGACGGAAACTGGATGAAACCTTTCTTGTCTATATGGAACATACGCTGAACAATTTTTTGCGCGGCGTCCCCTGCGGGGAGGAAGATCTTCTTTCCCGCATGAAATTTTTCGGAAAGGGATATGTCCTGTTATGCGGCGTAGATGCGGATAAATCAATAGAGGCCAATAAATCTGTAAATAATTTTAAAACTGCCGCCCATAGAGGTCTTTCCCCCCACAAGAGCATATCGTGCCAAATTCAAAACAGCCCTTTTTTGCTGGCTGTTATTGTTTTAGGGGAAATAGACAGGCCGGCTGTTGTTGCGATGAAAAAATCCATATACAAAGACTGCGGCTTTTCGGTTATGGTGGCTGTTGGCAGCCTTCAGGAGGATATAGAGGCCGGCGCATCAGTTTCCTTCAGACATGCTTTTACCGCGTTGCAGTTTCTTTTTTATGAAAATAATACGCCGGTTTATTCGAAAGTCTGGTTTAATAC
>JAIROE010000189.1 GCA_031257715.1 Treponema sp.
AGATTCGGCATCTGCCAGTGCCGCAGGGTAATCGCCCAGATGATAATAGGCCTGGCCCCGCCTGAAAAAGCAGAACGGCTGATAGGGATTGATTTGCAGCGAGAGGGTAAAATCATCAACGGCTTCGGTGTACTGCCGGGTAACGGAACGGACTACGCCCCGGTAGTAGGCGGCCTTGTAGGAATCGCCGTCCATTTCCAGCGCTCTGGTGAAATCTTCCACGGCTTCGCCGTATTTTGACCGGGCAAAATGCGCCATGCCCCGGTGTTTGTAAACAAGGGAACAAATATCCCTGCCGGGCGACATTTCCAGTATGCGGCTGTAAAAAGCCGATGCTTCGTCAAAACGGCCCTTGTTATGGGCAAACAGGGCGTTAAGCAGCAGATCGTCCATGGATTTTGACATCAGCGGTACCGTGGCGGAACCGGAAGAACTCCGGGACTCCGGCTCCCCATTCTCCCCGTTCCCCGGCTCCGCCGTAAAGAGGAGCGCGTCGGTGGATTCCTCTATCTTCCTGAAAAAAGACTCACGGCGTTTTTCCAGTTCCCCGTTCAGCCGCCGCTGGTAGGAGCAAATCTCCTGAAAGATCGTGTCGGCCAGTGAAAGGCTGGCGTTCACAGCGGCAAGTTTACGCCTCAGGGCGTCGTCAAAAGGGGTAAATTCGGCTTTGTATACCAGTTCGTGTTCCACCTCCGCCCAAGCGTCCTGGAGTATGGTACGGATCTGCAGTTCCGCCGAATCGCAGTCGAGGGGGCCCGTTTTTTCCACAATATCGGGGGGAATTTTGATTAAAAGATGGGTGGATTCATAGCCGAATTCCTTGAAACTGTAATCCGACCCTTTCCGTTCACATTCAAGAACCTCAAAATGCCGCTTCACCGCTTCTTCCGCCGTGTCAAGATCTTCAATAAAGGGACAGATGATACGTATGCCGATAAGATCGGCAATAACAGGAGGAAAGGAAGACTCCCTAATCTTTAACATCCGTATATATTTTTTGAAAAAACTGGGGAAATCCTTGGCTCTGGCTTTTACCATCGCGGGACGCGACGCGGAACGCATAAGGATATCTTCAATACGGGTCCGCAGTTCCCTGGCGGCGGCGGATCTGGCCTCGGCATATTGATCGAAGAGACGCCGCAGTCCGGTTTGATCGGGTATATTCAGTTTCCGCATGGCTTCAGTTTCCGGCAATGCAATACTTCCAAAAAAAAAGCTGTCTGAAAAACACTGATTTTTCAGACAGCCCTTTCCAGACGCCCTGAAACTCGACAGGCCTCAGAGCGCCTCTTTCGAATTACTGTTGTTCGTCAACCGGAGTGGGAGTAAAGGCGCCTTCGGGAGCCTGCTTCTGCTGTTCCAGATACCGGAGCACCTGATTCTGGCCGAAACGTTCCATTTCCCAAATCTTCCGGGCGGTTTCCCTGTCTTTGATTATGTCCCACAGGCTTTCATCGTCGATATCCCTGTCGGTATCAAGGACGGCTTTGTCATAGATAATTTTGACATCCTTGAAATAGACGACAAAATCCCCGCCTTCCTTGGCCGCGTCCCGCTGAACGAGGAAACCGCCGAATTTGACGAAGGGGGTGGAAGTGGGATACAGGGGATAGAGCCGGAGTTCCCGGTTCCGGACGGACTGCACATACGCGGGATTGTCCCAGCGGAGTTCCCCCCATCCGTCGTAGTTCAGGTAGCCCATGAACACCGGTTTCTGGGTCCCCTGATTGTCAATGATGATGGTGGAAAGCCCGTGGGGGAAATTGAGGCCGTAGGCGTTGACCGCGACAGATTTGATCGTTCCCACATTTTTTACCACGCCGTATTTCTCTTCAAAACGGCTGGGGCCGGTAATGCCGTCGTTATCTTCGATGGGCTCAATGTTCCCGTCATCGTCGATATTTGCCTGCGGTTCAAACGCGGGAATTTCAAAGGGCGGCTTTACGATGGCCCAGGAATTGTGGGGTTCGGTCGGAAAGTGAACCCGCAGTCCCATCACCGTACCCCACTGTTTGGAGGGCGCTTCTTTGGTATAGGTCAACATCTGGTTCTGTACAAACCTTGAAGAAGACGCAAGCACGACATCCCAGTTGACGATGGCAAGGGAGGTCTTCATCACCGCTTTCTGCTCGGTGGTGAAACTGCCGCCGGCTATATTGGAATAATCCATCACGGTGCGGCGGTTCTGGGTAAGTTGATTGTCCTGGTCGGGGAGTATGTCCGCCGCAAGCAGACCGAAATCGATCAGCACCGCTTCTTCGGCAAACAGGGAACCCGCGGCAAACAACACGATGGCGAAAAGAATGAACATCCGTTTCATTCACAGCTCCTTTCGATAATTCGTTACTTCAAAAATTACTGCTATTATGTAAGTATACAAAATACACATAATTTGTCAACAAAATATCGGCGCTTTTCGGCTTAATTCCTGTTTTCTTCGGAAAAAATCCGGCGAAAATCTTCAAAGAAAGCCTCCTTCCCGGCGGCAAAGAGCCGCACATCCCTTACACGGGGAAAATTACGCCGTATCCCCCGGTAAAGCGTCAAAAAATTCCGGTAAACGTCCCCGCCTTCCACAGGCGGCAGCACGGCATCCTCCGACAGATCGGCGTAAACGACCCCGTCCCGGTACATGAAAGACGCCAGCCGCGTGTCCCGCGGAAAGAGGGGCGCCAAATCGGGCGAAACGGGCCCAAGGAGGGCCTCTTCAACATAACGCCTGATATCGGTTTCTCTGGAGGAAGAACGCCGCAGCATCCTGTCCTCTACCGTCGTTTCGCCGCTTTTTATAGAATAAAACACGAACGTCCGTCTGACAAGCCCCGAAACAAAAAATTCGCCAAAGGCAAAGAGTCCGGCAAAGACCAGAAGAAAAAGTCCCCGCCTTACCGGGTTCATCAAAAAACCGGCGGCGGCTTTCATCAGTTTGTTCATTGGACGGCGGTGTATCCTCCCGACCGCTCAAAAGCGGCGGTAAAATCCATAATTCCTTTATAGATCGCTTCGGCGGTCTTCTGCAAGTAGCCGTCGTCGGCCATGAGCAGGGCGTCTTCACGGTTGGTGACAAAACCGACTTCTACAAGTACCGACGGCATACGGGCGTTCCTTACCACGAACCATTCTTCCGCCTTGATGCCCCGGGAAGGCATGCGGCCTGTTTCGCCAAGGCGGTTAAGGATGCTCCGGGCAATGAGGATGCTTTCCGTGGTGAATTCTTCCTCCATCATGTCGTTGAGGATTGGAATGACATCTTCCGAATCGGCGTATCTGGACTTGTCTA
Source organism: Treponema sp. (assembly GCA_031257715.1). The sequence goes on from JAIROE010000189.1 coordinate 3,281, forward strand.
TCACATCGCGGCGGTAACCGGGATTGAGATACCAGACTTCAAAGCCCCGGGCGGCGCTGTTCAGGGAGGCGTTGGCGTGAACGGACACGAAGATCACAGCCTCGTTATTTTTGAGCGGTACGGAATTGGCCAACGCCACCCGGTCTTCCAATGACGGATACGTGTCGCCGTTTCTGGTAAGGAGGATCCGTTTATCGGGCAGGGCGGCGGAAAGGAAGGCGTGGAGTTTTTTCGACACCGCGAGGGTGATATCCTTTTCCACCGATTTGAAAGGCGCGCCGTTGACGGTAAAGTGCCCCACCGCCCCCGAATCCTTGCCGCCGTGACCGGGATCGATGATGACCGCGGCTATCCTGAACCGGGAAGCGTCGTCCTCGAGGGAACGGGCAAAGGTGTTTTTGAGGGCGGCGGTAAAGGCATGGGGGAAAAAAAGAACGCCGTTTTCAAGATACGGGACGGGAAGGCTGAACAGATCCCGTCCGTCAACGACAAGAAAGCCTGAATCACCGGCCCTTCCTGTTTCAAATGCCGCCGTATGGCCCGAAAAGGTGAAGATTCCTGTTTCAAGGAAAGGATCCCAGCGGAAGGCCGCCCCCGAAACGGCTGCCGGAGCCGAAAGGGCAAGTCCCGAAAGGGTATCGTCCAGGGAAAGATCCTGGGCCTTTCCCCGCGCGGGGAAAAACAGGCACAAAGAAACGGTGAAAAAAAACACCGGGGGCAGCCTGCGGGCCGGCCTGCCGCGGGGGAAAGCGCCTTTCATGTCCCGTTCCTCTGTCCCTGTTCATCCAGAAGATACGCCGCACCCTGATAGCCTCCCCGGATAAGGGCGGCCCAGAAGCGCCGTCCCAATGTTTCCCGGCCGGCGGTTTTTACCGGCACAAGCGGGCGCCCTGTAACGCGGCGCACCGCATCGAGGCTTTCCTCCACCGTGCGGCCCATATAGTCCCTCAAGCCGGAGGCGGACAACGCGGGAAACTCAAGGACCGTGTCCCCGGCGCCGGGATACGCCGGTTCAGGATCAGGCATATTTTCAAGAATGGCACGGAGGGAAGAATCGG
>JAIROE010000239.1 GCA_031257715.1 Treponema sp.
GACGGTTAAAGATCACCGTCTCGTCAATGCGGTTAAGGAATTCGGGACGGAAACTCTGCTTTAAAAGTTCCATCAGGGCGGACCTGATTTCTTCGGTTTTCTTCGCCTCAAGTATCAAATCAGAACCAAGGTTACTGGTCATGATGATGATCACGTTTTTAAAATCCACCACCCTGCCCTGACCGTCGGTAAGCCTGCCGTCATCAAGGATCTGAAGGAAGACGTTGAACACCTCAGGGTGGGCCTTTTCGATCTCATCAAAGAGGATGACGCTGTAGGGGCGGCGCCGTACCGCCTCGGTAAGCTGGCCGCCCTGTTCATAGCCCACATAACCCGGAGGCGCTCCGATAAGGCGGCTCACCGAATGTTTCTCGCCGTATTCGCTCATGTCTATGCGGGCAAGGGCCTTTTCGTCGTTAAAGAGAAAGTCCGCCAGCGTTTTGGCAAGCTCCGTTTTTCCCACGCCGGTGGGCCCAAGGAAAAGAAAGGAGCCCAGGGGACGGGCCGCGTCGGAAAGACCCGCCTTGTTCCGCCTGATGGCATCGGCGACGGCTTGTACGGCGGCGTCCTGCCCCACCACGCGCTGTTCAAGGACTTTTTCCAAATCGAGGTACTTCTGCAGTTCTCCCGAGAGCATCTTCGAAACGGGAATCCCCGTCCAGGTCGCTACCACTGCGGCAATGTCTTCCTCGCTTACCTCTTCGCGGAGGAGCGCGCCTTCCCCCTTTCCCTCATGCTTCTTTTCCATCTGGCCTGTAAGCCGGGCAAGCTTCTTCTGGGCTTCGGGTATTTTTCCGTGCTTCACCTCGGCCGCACGGGAAAGATCCCCCGCTCGTTCGTATTTTGTTTCCTCGATTTTGAGTTCCTCAATCTGCTGCTTCAATTCCCGTATTTTCTGAATGTCTTTTTTCTCGCTTTCCCATCGGGCCGTCATGGCGTCCCGTTCGGACGCAAGATCGGCGATCTCTTTCTCAAGTTTCCCCAGCCTGTCTCTGGACGCGGAATCTTCCTCGCGGGCGAGCGCCTGTTTCTCGATTGAAAGCTGAAGGAGCCGCCTTTCCAGTTTGTCCAGTTCCGTAGGACGGGAATCCAGTTCCATTTTAAGCCGGCTTGCCGCCTCGTCCACCAGATCTATGGCCTTGTCGGGAAGGAAACGGCTGGTAATGTAGCGGTTGGAAAGGGATGCCGCGGCGACAAGAGCCTCGTCCCTGATGCGCACGCCGTGGTGCACTTCGTAGCGCTCCTTGAGACCGCGGAGTATGGCGATGGTATCCTCAACGGAGGGCTCCGCAGTGTAGACCTGCTGAAAACGCCGCTCCAGCGCGGCGTCTTTTTCTATGTGCTTACGGTACTCGTCAAGAGTGGTGGCGCCTATACAGCGCAGTTCCCCCCGGGCAAGGGCGGGCTTCAAAAGGTTGCTGGCGTCGGTCGCGCCTTCGGCCGCGCCGGCGCCCACGAGGGTATGAAGCTCGTCGATAAAAAGGATCACCTTGCCGTCCGACGACTGTACCTCGTGAATCACCGCCTTCAGCCTGTCCTCAAATTCGCCCCTGAATTTGGCGCCCGCCACAAGGGCCCCAAGGTCCAATGCAAGGAGCTTCTTTCCCTTGAGCCCCTCGGGCACATCGCCCGCCACTATGCGCCGGGCAAGCCCTTCGACAATGGCGGTCTTCCCCACTCCCGGCTCGCCGATAAGGACCGGATTGTTTTTGGTGCGCCGGGAAAGAACCTGCATACAACGGCGTATTTCCTCGTCCCTGCCTATGACCGGGTCAAGTTTTTCCTGCCGGGCAAGGGCGGTAAGATCCCGGCAGTATTTATCAAGCACCTGATACTTTTCTTCGGGGTTTTGATCGGTTACACGGGTGTTGCCCCGTACCGCCTTGAGAGAGGAAAGTATCGCCTGTTTATTCACCCCGGCCTGTTTCAGTATATCCGCCGCCTTTCCTTCTCCCATGGCAATGGCGATAAGGATGTGCTCTGTCGAAACAAATTCATCCTTGAGCGAAGCGGCCTCCGTCTCCGCCCTGGCAAGAACTTTGGTCACGGCGGAAGAAAAGTAGAGCTGCGCCGCTTCGCCGTAAACCCTGGGCAGGGCACCTATCAGGGCGTCCGTTTCTTGCAGGAGCCGGTCCGGAGCCGCCCCGATTTTTTCAATCAGGGGACTTACAATACCGTCCTCCTGTTCCAGAAGCGCCTTGAGGAGATGCTCAATCTCCACCTGGGAGTGATCGGCTCTCTGGGCAATAGCAGATGCCCCGTTAAGCGCTTCCTGCGCCTTGATCGTCAGTTTTTCAAAATCCATGTTTTTTTCCTTATGTTTCCGATTTTTTATTTTTCCGTTTTTCTAAAGATACAAAAAGAAAAACACTTTCGGCAAGCCACCGCATTGCCTCAGGTAAAATCAAACCCTGGCGGGGGCTATGCCTCGGGTCAAAATCAAACCACAGGAAATATGAATAATTCTGGTATCACCATCCAGCGGAGCACCTGTGGACTTGAATTTGAAAGAACGACAAAAACCGACCCGTCTGACCAGTCAAAACTACCGGAAGGCGCACAAACGGGAGAAATCCGCTATACCCTGGACACTTTTATCTCCCGGACCGGTCAGGAGCGAAAATACCCCATCCGTCTCCTGGCCGGCGAGGGAAGATCGCATTCACCGGGCGCAAGCCGAAGTTCAAAGCCGCCCACGGCCAGGGCCGAAAGCACATCCATATTGTCCCGAATCGGCGCTACC
>JAIROE010000297.1 GCA_031257715.1 Treponema sp.
ATTCCAGAACAAGACGGCCGGCAAGGCTCTCCGAGGGCCCTATATCGGCGTGACAAAAGGAATCGGTTATTGTCCTGTCTACATAACGAAGAAAAAGCCTGATTTTTTTCTTCGCCGCCTCCCGGCTTTCCTTAAGGACGAACGGTTCCAGCAGCCGATCCAGAAATCCGATGAAAACCGGAAAGTTCGTAACCGAAGGCACGTGACGCATGAAAATCGACAATACGTTGAGCGCCTCGTCAAGATCCGGGGGGGGATCAAGTTCCAGAAACACGGAGCCTTCACGGAACAGTTTCGCGTAATCGGGCACGATATACCGGGGCCTCGGGGGACAGTTGGATTCCGCCAGATCACAGATTATTCCGGCATCCTTCAGTTCGAGGTAACCGGGCGGGAGTTCTATGACCTCAACAAGCGATTCGGCCAGCCGCTCAAGGCCGGTAACCTTTTGTTCATGGGTCAAAAGCCCGTTACAAACCGTATCCAGCACCGCCTGCCGGGTTTTTTCAACCTGCTCCATGGTAATGGCTCTCATGACAAACTTCCTTCTTCTCTTAGTATACTACAGTAGGGGAAAAAAACGAAGACGGCCAACCGCGGCCCCTTAACCCCCGCATGTGACGCGGTTTTCCTCCTGTGTCTATCGCGCCGAAGGCGTTTAGCGTTGTCCGTAGCTTGCGCCGGGGCCGTGCTTCCTCTCCCAGTGTTTCCGCATGATGTGGGAGGGGAGGGGGCTCGCGCCGGGGTTGAGTAATACCGTGAAGCAGCCTATTTTGCAGATTTCTTCCAGCACCGCGGCGTGGTACACCGCCTCAGCGGCGTTTTTGCCCCAAGTGAAGGGGCCATGTCCCGCCACAAGCACCATGGGCATGTGCAGGGGGTCCCTCCGCTGCAGGCGGAAGGTTTCGACGATGAGATTCCCCGTTTCCCTTTCGTAGTTGTTTTTGACCGCCTCTTCGCTCAGATACGCGGTACAGGGGATGGGCTCGGCTCCGTAATCGGCGTGTGTGGTACCGAAGACCGGCACGGATTTTTGCGCCTGCGCCCAGGCTGTGGCGTAGGGAGAGTGGGTGTGGGTGATTCCCCTGATGGCGGAATCCGGGCCGGCCGAAAATTCGCGGTAGAGGATGCGGTGGGTTTCGGTGTCGGATGAGGGGTTAAGCGTTCCATCCACGATTTTTCCGTCCAGATCCACCACGACCATGGAATCGCCCGTGAGCTTGTCATAGGCGACGCCGGACGGCTTGATGGCAAACACGCCCTTTTGGGGATCGAAGGCCGATACGTTCCCCCAGGTGTAGATGGCAAGATTTCGTTTGGGTATTTCAAGATTCGCCTCAAAGGCTTCTTCCCTGATGTTTTTGTAACTATCCATTTAACACAACTCCTCCGCCGGAGGCTTTCTCCGTTTTTCATTCGCTCTCCCGCCGTTCCGCAAAGGCGCCAAGCTTTTTATATTCACGGTAGAGCCTGTCGTAGACCGGAACGAATTCGGGATTCGGGTTGTAGGTAAATTCGGTGGGCGTACAAAGCTGCTTTTGGGCCGCCGGAATGTCCGGATAAAGCCCCGCGACGACCGCGGCAAACATGGCCGCTCCAAGGGCGACGCTCTGATCCCCTGCGGGAATGTGAATCGGCATGTTGATCACATCGGCGAGGATTTGCATCACAAAAGGCGATTTTCTGGCGACGCCGCCGACGCCGATGATCCCCTCAATAACGACCCCTTCTTCACGGAAACGTTCGGCGATGGCCCGCGCCCCGAAGGCGGTAGCTTCGGCCAGTGCACGGTATACACGGGGCGCATCCGAGCCCAAAGTCAGGCCGGCGACGGCTCCCTTGAGGAGCTGGTTCGCATCGGGCGTGCGCCTTCCGTTAAGCCAGTCCAGTGCGACTATGCCGCTTGAACCGGGCTCTATAAGGGCCGCGGCCTTTTCAAGTTCCGGAATGATTTTCTTTGAGATGCCCCCAACAATCTTTTCGCGCGAGGCGGCATCAAGATGTTCCAGGCCGGGAACCCCTCCCTTGAGGAAGAGTTCCTCAAGGGGCCATGCGAGAAGCCCCCGGAACCATGCGTAAACATCCCCAAAACTCGATTGTCCGGCCTCATACCCTATCATACCGGGGACCACGGAACCGTCAACCTGGCCGCAGATTCCCCGGACAAGCTTTTCGACTCCCTCGGGCCGCGGTCCCACAATGACATCACAGGTGGAAGTTCCCATGACCCGTATGAGCCAGCCGGGGCGCACTCCGCCGCCGGCCGCCCCCATGTGGGCGTCGTAGGCGCCCATCGCCACGGGAATGCCCTCTGGAACGCCGAGCCGTTCCGCCCATTCGGCGGTGAGGGGGCCGGCGGATGTATCGCTTGTGTATGTTTCGGTTCCCAGACTTTCCCGTATGGGAAGAAGCCGGGGATCAAGCTGCGAAAGAAAGGCGGCGTGGGGATAACCGCCGGAATTTTCGCCGCCCTTGTCCGAATCGGCGTAACTGCGGTGCCACATGGCCTTGTGGCCCATGGCACAGCGGCTTCTTTTGATTGAGGAAAGATCCTTCGCCCCGGTGAGAAGGGCGGTCATCCAGTCGCAATGTTCCATGAAGGAAGCGGCGGCGGCGGCCACCTTCGGATCTTCGGCAAAGATCCTCAGTATCTTGGACCAGAACCATTCGGTCGAGTAGATTCCCCCTTCATATTGAGTAAAGTCGGCGCCGCCCCAGCTTTTGGCAAGTTTGTTGATACGCGCCGCCTCGGCAACCGCGGTATGATCCTTCCAGAGAACGAACATGGCCGAAGGATTTTCGGCAAATTCGGCGCGGAGCGCCAGCGGCGTTCCCGAAGCGTCCACTGCACAGGGCGTGGAGCCGGTGGTGTCTATGGCAATGCCCTTTACCTTTGCGGCGATTTCCTTTCCCGCCTGGGCCGCCGCTTCACGCACCGTTCCCTCCAGCACATCAATATAATCCTGGGGGTGCTGGCGGAACCGGTTGGCCGAGGCATCACAGTAGAGCCCCCTGGTCCAGCGGGGATAATTCATCACCGAGACGCCTGCCTGACTCCCGTCGGCGGCGTCTATAAGCACCGCCCGGCAGGAATCGGACCCGTAATCAAGCCCCAATACATAGGCTTCACCTTTTCTGACCATGATAGTCTCCTTCTATTCCCACAGTTTTGGAGGATACACTCCCTTTGCGGTGAGCGCCTCAATACGCTTTACCGCCGCCTCTTTGTCTTCCCGGTAGGTTACGCCGAACCAGTCGGAATCGGCCCGGAGCGCTTTTATCCTGATGATATTTTCTTTGATGAGCCAGTCGGCCGCCCTGGGAAGGTAGCATTCGCTTTTGATGTTCCCCTGCATGTCTGCGGCGAAGCCGGCAAGGAAATTGTCGAAGTATGTTTGAAAATGGGGAAGTACACTTTTGGGAAAACCCCAGAAATTCATGGATACCGGCGTATCGGCGGCAAGATTCCGCCGTGTTCCGTCCGGATCCGTGTTGAAAATCACGCCGTCTTTTTTTTCGATGGCGGTGAGTTCGTCTACCGAAACAAGATAGCCGTCCCTTACCTCGCAGACGCCCCGGGTCACCGTTCCCTGCGGGCTTAAGGTTTTTTGCAGTTCATATGGTACAATGGCGCCGTCCGCGCCCGGATCGTTTACAATGCCCTTCAGGTAAACGCTCATCGTCCGGTACGCTTCGTACCCGTAAAAATCATCGGCGTTAAGCACCGTAAAAGGGCCGTCGATGCTGCCGGCGGCGCACAGCAGCGCATGGGTGGTTCCCCAGGGTTTGATACGGCCGAACTTTTGCGCTCCGGCAAAAATATCGGGGGGAATGATAGTATCAAGATCCTGAAACGCAAGTTCATAACTTGTCTGCCCCATGCGCGCAAGCACCAGTTCCCTGAAGTCCTTTTCGATGTCGTGGCGTATGATAAACACCGTCTTTTCAAAACCCGATCTGAGGGCATCGTACACCGAATAATCCAGCAGCACTTCTCCGTTTTTCCCTATACGATCCATCTGCTTGAGGCCGCCGTAACGGCTGCCCATGCCCGCCGCGAGAACTACCAATACCGGTCCAGACATACCATGTCCTTGTTTATAAAATAGAGTTGTTCAATAACTTCAGTTATTGAACAATTTCCGCTAAAAAACGGCAGATTTGGCGGATTTATGCAAAAAATACGCCGAATCTGCGAGACTTGTAAGCCAAGCGAAGCTTGGCAAAGAACCAGC
>JAIROE010000298.1 GCA_031257715.1 Treponema sp.
TGGGGTTGATGTGAAGGACAGCGGTATAATCGGCAATGGCCTTGTCTACGTCCCCTTTTCTGCGATACTCATTGCCGCGATTGAACAAAGCGACGGCATCATCGGGGTTGATCCTCGGGGCGGCATCATCCGGGCCGGTATCATCGGGGCCGGCATCCGGGGCGGCGGTATAATCCGGCTCCGGCGCGGGGCGGCCGCCGGAAGTGACGCACGCGGCAAAGAGAAAAGCCGCCAGCGGTACGGCAAACGCGCACAATGTTCTTTTCATGACGCACCTCCTCACATTACCCGCATGTCTCATCCCGCGCCGGCTAAACGCGCACGCATACTCCCCGCGACCGGACGCGGCGCTTGATTTCCCCTATCGTCGTTTTTCCGAAGTGAAGCAGGGACGCCACAAGGGCGGCGTCGGCGCCGGGGTCAAGAAGCACGCCGGCGATCTGATCAAGATCCCCCGCGCCCCCCGAGGCAATTACCGGGACGGGAACCGCTTCAAGGATGCGGGCCGTGAGTTCCAGATCGTAGCCGCCGCCCGTACCGTCGGCGTCTATGGAATTAAGCAGGATCTCCCCCGCCCCCAGTTCCACCGCTTTTACCGCCCATGCCACGGCGTCCAATCCCGTGTCGGTCCTGCCGCCGCGGGAACAGGCGTGCCACACCGGCGCGCCGTTTTCATCAACGCCCGAACGCACGGCATCTATCGAAAGAACCACGCACTGACTGCCGCAGGCTTTCGCCATTTCCGAAATCAGTTCCGGCCTTTGCAGCGCCGACGTGCAGACCGACACCTTGTCCGCCCCGGCATTCATCGCGTTTCGCATGTCGTCCACGGTACGAATGCCGCCCCCGACACACAGCGGAATGAATATTTCCCGCGCGACTCGGCGCACAACATCAAGCAGGGTCGCCCTGCTTTTCCAGGAAGCCCCTATATCAAGAAAAGTAAGCTCATCGGCGCCCTCGCCGTTGTAGCGGCGGGCAAGCTCCACCGGATCGCCGGCGTCTTCTATTCCCTTGAACTTCACGCCCTTTACAACCCTGCCGTCGTCCACATCAAGGCACGGAATAATACGCTTCGCCTGCATTACAGCTCCTCCGCCCAGTTCCGAAGCAGATGCAGCCCCGCCTCTCCCGATTTTTCGGGATGAAACTGAACCGCACAGAGCCCCCCCCGCTCGACGGCCGAACAGTAACGCACATAGTAGTCGGCCTCTCCCGCCGTCACCGAAGCGTCCAGCGGATCGGCGTAGTAGGAGTGGATATAATAAAAGAAACTCCTGTCCGGGAGCCCCCGGAAAAGCCGTGAGGCCGGAGAAGCCAGCGTCTCGTTCCATCCTATCTGGGGAATCTTGCGGCCGGGGAAACGGCGCACCCGGCCGGGAATAACGCAAAGGCCCTTAATTTCCCCGCCGCCTTCCGGGGGCGCTTCTTCCGAAGCATCGAAGAGCAGCTGCAGCCCTATACAGATTCCGAGGAAGGGACGGTCCGCGGCTATCCACCCCCGTATCGCTTCCGCGTAGCCCCGCTTTTCAAGCGATTCCATGGCGGTGGCAAAATGACCGTCGCCGGGAAAAACAATCCTGCTGAAAGGCCCGGGGGAATTCCCCAGTGAATCAAGGGCAAGTTCCTCCGGCCCCGATACAAAACGGGCGGGAAGCGAAAGCCGCGCAAGGGCGTTCATTACCGAGCCCAGGTTTCCCGCCCCGTAATCGATCACGCCCGTAAGGCCGCCGCCCTTCACGCGAGCGTTCCTTTTGTCGAAGGAATGGCGCCTTCCCCGCGCGGATCGATCTCGCAGGCTTCACGCAGGGCGCGCGAAGCCGCCTTGAAAAGGGCCTCCAGCTTGTGGTGATCGCTCCTGCCCCGCAGTATGTCAAGGTGAACGGTAATGCCCGCCGCCGTGACAAAACCCCGCCAGAAATCCTCCACCGTATCAACCTGAAACGGCAAAGCGGCGCCGCCCGCCGCCGACACCAGCGGAATGCCTGAAAGCGGAACATCGAACACAAGAAAGGGCCGGCCCGAAATATCCACGGCGGCCCGTGCCAAAGTTTCGTCCATGGGGAAAAGACAGCTCCCGCTGCGGCGTATCCCCCGCTTTTCGCCCAGCGCCGCGGCAAAACACGCTCCCAGCGTTATCCCCGTATCCTCAACAAGATGATGCTGATCGGTCTGGAGATCCCCGCGCGCGCAGATCTCGATGTCAAAGAGGGCGTGCCGGGCAAACGTTGCAAGCATGTGGGTCATAAAACCCAGGGGATAATCCAGCTTTGCTTCTCCCCGTCCGTCCAGAACAAGCCGCGCCGTAATATCCGTCTCATTGGTCTTGCGCCGGGTTTCCGCGGTCCTTACCGCCATACACAACCTCCTTTGGCCTTACGGCACAACCTTCCTCAGGTCATACTCAACAATATCCGCCGCACCCAGCTTCTTCAAGCGGGGAATGATCTCGGGAACTTCATGTTTCATCACCGCAATCCTCACCGCGTAACCTTCCCCGCCGTAAAGCGGAGCGACCGTAGGGCTCCTCATCGCCGGAAGTCCCGCGGCAACTTCCTCAATACGGGACTTGGGGACATTCATCTCCAGCATCACCCGCTCCCTGCCGTCAAGAACGGCCCTGAACAGCATGACAAGCTCGTCAATGCGCCCCCGTTTTTCGGGATCTTCCATCGCCCTGGGAGAAACCACAAAGCGGGTGGACGATTCCAGGAGGGTATCAATGATCACAAGCCCGTTGTCCCGCAGCGTCTTTCCCGACGCGGTGTTGTCTATGATCATGTCGGCGTCGTCGGGGGGAAATACCTCGGTAGCCCCGTAAGTTCTCAGAATGCGGTACTGATAATCCGACTTTTCAAGCCACGCCCTGGCAAGATTCACGTATTCTGTGGCCACCACGATTTTGCCCGGACGCGGCGTTGCCCCCGCCGGAACAGCCGCGACAACGCGGACCCGGTCAAACCCCAGGTCAAGAACCTCCCGCACATCCGCGCCGCTTTCCCTGATCCAGTCAACGCCGGTAAAACCCGCGTCGTGGCTTCCCAATTCAAGCAGTTCCCCCACATTCTGCGGCTTCATGATCTTCGCGTCCAGCCATTCGGCGGCAAACACCGGCCGGTACGTCCTGTCCGCAAGGCACAGGGGAAACCCCGCGTCGGCAAAAAGACGCGACACATTGTCGAAAATGCGCCCCTTGGGTATCAAAATCCTCAATTTTTCCATGCAACATTCCCCTGGCTTGTTCGACAACGTGTTTACTGAACCCTATCGGGTTCGGGTTGTCGAACAAGCC
>JAIROE010000050.1 GCA_031257715.1 Treponema sp.
CTTGATGACGATCCCGACACGAGTTTTGCCAACATTGAGAACCGCCTGCAGATGCTTATCATGAACGCGCGGAACCTTGAGGACATGAGCACAGGCAGAGATGAGGAGCCGAAAGAAGAATTGAGCGGGATGCCGAAAGAGGCGGTATGATGTTTGATTTCGGAAGCCTGGGACCCGGGAGGATCATCTTCGCGTTTTTCTTTTTTTCTTTTTCGGGATGGGTGGGAGAATGCATCATGGAATCGGTTGTCCGGAGAAAATTTGTCAACAAGGGTTTTTTAAGGGGGCCCTATGTGCCGGTGCACGGCGCGGGGGCTTTCCTCGTGTATGCCCTGCTTTTTCCCCTTCGTCCGCATCCCCTGCTGGTATTTTTTGCCGGCGCCCTTTTGTGTACCGTCGTTGAATATGCCGCGGCGCTGATACTGGAAAAGGTTTTCAATGTCAAATGCTGGGATTATGAAACGTATCCCTTTACCCGCTGGTGCCATTACAGGCGGCGCATAGCGCTGACGACTTCCCTTTTTTTTGGCCTCGCTGCCGCCGCCGTCGTGTATTTTTATTGGGATCTGTGCATGTTCATCGCGGGTTTCCTCGGGAGCCGTATGGTGCGAATCATCAACACCGTATTTGCCGCCGTATTTGCCGCCGATCTTTTCATGACGGGAAGGAAATACCTGAGGAACAGAATGGCGGGAATAGCCGTTAAACACGGCAACGACTTTTCAAGCCTATGAAAAACCGGGAATTGTTTCATGAATACGCGAAGGACATACTGGAAAGCGAACGGTTCGCGGTATGCAGAGAGTTCATTCAGCACGGTACGATTTCGGTGTACACGCACAGCCTTGAGGTCGCCTCTTTAAGTTTTTCCATGGCGTGTATTTTGCGGGAAAGCCCGTTCGGCCGGGGAATGGATCTGCGGAGCCTTGTCAGGGCCGCCCTGCTGCATGATTTCTTTTTGTACGACTGGCACACTCCCGAAAAGATGTGGTCCCTTCACGGCTGGACCCATCCCGTTACCGCCGCGAAAAACGCCCGGAAGATGTTCGCCGCCTCGGAAAAAGAATGTTCTCTTATCAGGACCCACATGTGGCCCTACACCCTGCTGCATCCGCCGCAGTATCCTGAAGGCTGGATCATCTGTTTTGCCGACAAGATATGTTCCCTCCGCGAGACGCTTTTTTGCAGGAAGAAAATATGGTTTTGGGAGAAGAAGGCCCCGGACGTTATTGGAAGGCGGGGGTCCATACCCCGAGGCTTGCCTCGGATAAATTCACTACCGCTGAAAAAGTTATAAAACCGATCTCGGACCAAAGGTCCGCCGGATCGGAGCATGGCCCCAAGAACCCGCTTCGCGGGGGAGAGTACTATAAATTTCCTATCCAACGAAGATACCTCGGGGCTTGCCCCGAAGTATCTTCATTCGCGGGGAACAAGAACCCAGTCCGCCAGAGTTTTCATAAGCTCCCATTCCCGGCAGCTTTCATCGTACACCGCGGCGGCGGCCATCCCCGCCGACTTTGCCCCCGCAAGGGCGCGGGGGCTGTCTTCAAAAGCGGCGCACTGTTCCGGGGCAAGGGCAAGACGCGAAGCGGCCATGCGCCAGATGTGGGGATCTCCCTTGTCTCCCGGCGCTTCGTCCGTGTAGAGGATCGCCGCAAAGGAGCCGCGCAGTCCGTACTTTTCAAGGACCGCTTCGCAGGCGGCAGGGAAGCAGGATGTCGCCACGGCGAGTTTCGCGCCCCGTTCGCGGAATCGCGGGATGAGGGCGGCAACCTCTTCCTTGAGCGCGACATCCGTTTTGTACCTGTCAAGAACCATGTCCTGCCATTCGGCGGTGATTTTCCGGGACGCAAGGCCAATCCCGTAACGCCGCCTTACATAGTCCGCCGACTGCGTTATTGTCATTGCTTCTATGTCCGCCTCAAGATCCGCTTCGGGCGTTTTTCCCCTTGCGGCAAGCCAGTCCCGGCATACGCGATCCCAGACATGCATGGAGCGCGTCAGGGTCCCGTCAAGATCGAAAACGGCTCCGGGATAATCAAGGAAAGATTTTTTCACGTCCCCGCATCTCCTGCCGTTCCGCCTCCAGCACGGTTCTGAGGGCCTGAGCCGCGGCCCGTATGCCGTCCTGCGACAGGATCGCCGAAATAACGGCGATGCCCGATGCGCCCGCCTTCATTACTTCCGCGGCGTTCAGCGCGTTCACGCCGCCTATGCCCACAACGGGGATGTTTACCGCGGCACAGATATCCGCAAGACCGGCGATCCCTATCGCTTCACCGGCGTCGGCCTTGCTTCCCGTGGGATAGACCGCACCGGCGCCGATGTAATCCGCGCCGCCGCGCTCCGCCTCAACCGCTTCTTCCGCCGTGGAAGCGGAGACGCCTATGAACATGGACCCCGCAAGGCGCCGCGCCTCTTTAAGGGGAAGATCGGAGGCGCCTATGTGAAGCCCGGAAGCTCCCGCGGCAAGGGCAATGTCGAGCCTGTCGTTAATGACAAGGGGAATGTGAAGGCGGTCCGTTACCTCCTTTACTTCAAGGGCGATCCGGTAGAAGTCGCGGGTTGACGTGTCTTTTTCCCGTATCTGCACCATGGTAACGCCGCCCGCAATTGCTTCTTCCACCGCCCCGGCGATGGGACCGGGAAAAAGGCCGCGGTCCGTGCAGAGGTAAAGGAGGAGGTCTTTTTCAGGATTCAGCCCCGGCATTCTATTTTTCCCCGGCGGCGCAGTGTTTCT
>JAIROE010000067.1 GCA_031257715.1 Treponema sp.
GAGGAAGCGTCCCTTGCCGATCTTTTAATCCATGTCATTGACGCATCCGATCCTGACGCTGAAAATTTCCGTCACACGACGCTCCGGGTGCTTGAGGAGCTGGGCGCCGGCAGTGTCCCGGTGATTACCGTGCTGAACAAAACGGATCGCATCGAAACGCCCGGAGAGCTCTCCGCGCTTTTGAAACGCTTTCCCGGAAGCATCGCCGTTTCCGCGCTGAAAAGGACGGGCCTTGATGAATTGGCCGCCCGCGTGGATGAAATGCTTTCCGGTACGATCCTGCGTTTCCGTTTTCCCCCGGAGCGGACGGATCTGGTCTCGCTTCTGTACCGCGGCGGCAGCGTTATTTCCGAAAAATACGGGGAAAGCTATATTGAAGTCGAAGCCCGCGCCGATGGGCGTACGGCGGGGATGTTGAAAGAATACACGGTTCCCGCCGTACCCGAATGATGGACTGTTGCAGGGGCCGCCGCCTTTGTGCTACGGTTGAGGCATGAAAATTGCCCTGGTCCAGATCAATTCAACTATAGGTGATTTTACCGGCAACAGGCGGAAGATCCTGGAATTTACCCTCAGGGCCGCGGCGGAAGGGGCGGAGTTGGCGCTTTTCCCCGAATTGGCGGTTTCGGGTTATCCTCCTATGGATCTTCTGGATCAGGATCGTTTTGTCGAACTCAACATCGGCGCCGTCCGCATGCTTCAGCGGGAACTGCCGCCCGGTACGGCTGTGGGAGTGGGTTTTGTCAACCGCAGTCCCTTTTCCCTGGGCAAGTCTCTGGTCAACGAATACGGGATCATTCTTGGGGGAAAGCTGGTTTTTGAGCAGATCAAAACACTTCTTCCCACCTACGATGTTTTTGACGAGGCGCGGAATTTTGAGCCCGGCCGGGAATGTTCCGTTTTTGAGTATGGCGGGGAGCGGATAGGTGTTGCCGTCTGCGAGGATGTGTGGCGCGAAACAGGGGTGCCTGGCACCAGTTATGTCCGCGATCCGGTGCGTGAATTAATGGACAGGGGGATAAGCCTCCTCTGCGTTCCTTCCGCGTCTCCCTATGTGGCGGGAAAACTCAAGGTCCGCCGGGCGCTGGCGGAGCGGATTAGCCTCCGCGGCGGCATTCCTCTTGTTTATATCAACGCCGTAGGAGCCAACGATCAGATCCTGTTCGACGGCCGCTCCTTCGTCGTTTCTCCGGCGGCAGGCGGCGGTGAGTCCGGCCGGCCGTCCATGCCGCTTATGGCCAGGGCCTTTGAGGAAGATATCGCGTATTTTTCTACAGATACAGAAGCCGCCGTCACCACAGGCGCCGCCGGGATTCCGTCCGGCGGCAAGAACGACTGTTCTTTTGGCACGGAGCTTACCTGCCATGAGCTTGATATTCTTGAAGACGCCCTTGTCATGGGAATACAGGATTACATGAAAAAATGCGGCTTTACCCGCGCCCATCTGGGACTTTCCGGGGGAATAGATTCGGCGCTGGTGGCGTATCTGGGGGTAAAGGCCGCGGGCAGGGAAAACGTCGCCTGTTTCAGCATGCCGTCCCGTTTTTCTTCCCGGGGCTCCAAAGACGACGCCGCGGAACTCGCCGCCAATCTGGGATGCCGTTACGAAGTCCTTCCCATAGAGCCCGTGTTTGAAAGTTTCCTTGCGGCCCTGGAAGGGGTCTTTGAGGGACGGCCCTTCGACATAGCGGAAGAAAACCTTCAGGCGAGGATCAGGGGAACGCTGCTGATGGCCTATTCCAATAAATTCAATTCCATGCTGCTGACCACGGGAAACAAGAGCGAAATGGCCATGGGGTATTGTACATTATACGGAGACATGAACGGCGCGCTTGGACCCATAGGCGATGTTTTCAAGACCGAGGTCTTTGCGTTGTCGCGGCGGCTCAATGAGAGGCTGGTGGAGTCGGGCGGCAAGCCCGTCATTCCGCAGGCAATCATAGACAAGTCCCCGTCTGCGGAGCTCCGGCCCGATCAAAAAGATGAGGACAGCCTTCCCCCTTACGCGGTGCTGGATGAAATCCTCCGGCTCTACCTTTACGAAAACCTTTCCAGGGATGAAATTGCCGCCCGCGGCTGGGACGGGGAACTTGCCGGACGCATCATCAAGACCACAGCCCGCGCCGAATTCAAGCGCCGCCAGGCGCCGCCCGTTCTCAAGGTATCTCCCCGCGCCTTCGGCATGGGCAGGCGCATGCCCATAGCGCGGACGGTGTACGAAAGCCGCCCCTGAGACTGTTCCCAAACTCCACTAACCGAAATACCTGACGCCCGCCTCAAAAATCCGCTGTACCTTGTTTCCCGGAATGTTGATGTGAACAAATTCCCCCCGCCGTTCCGAATGACCCATCTTGCCCAGGATGCGGCCGTCGGGGCTGGTGAGCCCTTCGGCGGCAAAAGAGGATCCGTTGGGATTGTCCGGCTCGGCCGCGGCCGGCCTTCCTTTTGCGTCGGCATAGCAGAAGGGGATCTGTCCCCCTTTCAGGAGCGCCTCTCCTTCCTCCTTCCGCATGACAAGGCGGCCTTCGCCGTGGCTCACCGGGATCACGTGTACATCGCCTTCGTTTTCAAGGGCAAGCCAGGGCGACATCGTGGACATGACGCGGGTGCGTACCATGCGGGAAACATGACGGCCTATGCGGTTGTGGGCAAGAACCGGCAGGGCCCCGCCGCCGCCGCGGCAGGTTCCGTGGGGAACAAGCCCCAGCCTGATGAGCGCCTGAAAACCGTTGCAGATCCCCAGCATGAGGCCGTCCCGCTTTTCCATGAGATCAGTCACCGCGCCGGCGACGGCTCCGGCGCGGAGCACGTTGGCGATGAACTTCCCCGAACCGTCAGGCTCATCGCCCGCGCTGAATCCTCCCGAAATGGCGAGAATCTGCGAACGCGCGATTGCCCCGGCAAGTTCCTGTATCGAAAGGGCGATATCCTCGCGGTTACGGTTCCTGAAAACGACAAGCTGCGTCTTCGCGCCCGCTTCGCGGAAGGCCCTTTCCATGTCCCATTCGCAGTTGGTTCCCGGAAACACCGGAAGCGTTACAAGCGGAGAGGCGGAACGGACCCGCGAATGCTTCATGCGCGGCCTGAAGGCCGCCTGTTTTTCCGAAACGGACGGAACATTGGCGGCCCTTGTCCCCGATTTCCGGGGATACACCTGGTCGAGCGGGGACTCATAGGCCTTCCGCAGCGTCGAAAGGGAAACGGAGGCAGAAGACGCGCCCCCGGCAACGCGAAATATTTTTTCCGCAAGGGTCAGCGCGACGGTAAAACAACGGGCGCTTTTCATGATCCGCCCCAAATCTTCGCCGCCCTTTCCCCGGTTTTCCTTGAGCGCCTTTCCGTCCAGTTCAACCAGCACCGAACCCTGATGCAGGATGGAAACGCCCGCGTAAGAGCCGGGGTACAATTCCACTCCGGCGGAATTGCCGAAGGCCATTATCGCAAGGGACGCGGCGACTCCCCCGGATACTACCGGATAAGCGGAACGGACAACGCCCGAGGCGCCCAATGCCGCGAGCGCGTCCATGTTGGAACGGAAAACGTCCCATTCGTCCGCGCCGTCCGCGCATTGGGCCAGAAGGATCACCGTATTTCCCGCCGCGCCGCTCAGCGCGCCCGAACGCACGGAAGCGGCGGGCACGGTTCCCGCGGCAAAGGCGGCCAGGGTGGGAGGCACGGCGATGCGTATTCCGTGTTCGTCGTCGCGGTAATTGCCGGACATGGAATCTTTCCCGCCTATGGCGGGAACGTCCAGAGCGAGCTGGGCCTCAAGCGCGCCAAGGAGGGCGGCGGCGGGCCTTCCCCAGCTTTCGGGATCTTCGGGATGTTCAAAATACTCCTGAAGGCTCAAGTGCATTTCCCGGGGATTCCCCCCAAGAGAGGCCGCCTTTGCCAGCGCCTCGCGGACCGCGCCTTTCGCCCCTTCGTAGGGACTGCCGCCGGAGAGGACAGGATCGAAGCCGAATGTCATGAGGCTTGCCGTGCGGCTCCGTTTTTCAGGCAGGGGAAGCAGCGCCGCCGCGCCGCATTCGGGGGTTCCCTGCTCGCTGCCGCCCCAGGGGAAGAGAACCGAAGAGGCCCCTATGGAGCCGTCAAAGCGTTCACAGAGGCCGCGCCTGCTCCCCGAGCGGAGGGAGCGCAGTTCGCCCGGAAGGGCGTCAAGCAGGGCGCGGGGGCTCTTTTCC
>JAIROE010000323.1 GCA_031257715.1 Treponema sp.
CGAGGCCAGGGACTCAGGCGAAAAGACCCTGCGGGAGTTTCATAACGAGTTTATCCTTTATTCCCGTAATGTCACCGACGTCCAGATTGCAGAGCTGGGCTGCCACAGGCGGGACACCACCCCCACCACCATTCTGCCCCCCACCTCCCAGGGCATGGCGGAGATCAGATACGGGGGCCTCCACGAGGTTATCCTGGTAAATATTCACGCCATCGGGATCATCTCCGCGGACCCCCGCTCGGACTACGGGCCAAGCATCCACTTCGGCGTTCTGGACCCCAATAACCCCACCGGCCGCTTCCGCATTGCCGTTCCGCCTGTTACCGGGGACGACCTGCCCCACGCGGTCTTTACCCGCAAGAAGAAGCTCCGCCTCAACCTCGAGGGCTGCTCGGGGATGACCGCCTACTTTAGCATCCGCTACGAGAACGAAAAAGGCGAACCGGGCCCCTACGGCCCGATATTCAGCGCTGTCATTCCCTGAAATCCGCCATGGATGGCGGATTTCAGGCCTTTCCGCCTGCGGCGGAAAGCACACAAACAGCGGCGTCCGTGCCGCCGCCGCTCCGCGGCGCATCCGGCATGAACGCCGCACCCCGATCGTGCCCCCTCCAACGTGCCCCCTGCGGCCGTGCCCTGGAGTTTCGGCTCCGCCGAAACTCCCCAGCTAAACGTCAACCGGCCCCAGCCGGTTGACGTTTAGCAAAACTCCAGGGCAATGCGTACTATCCGCGAAGACGGATAGTACGGATTGCGCGGCGGGTATATACTAAGCCATGCCTTCTTTTGACGTTTCGGGGAAATGGGTTATTCTTGCTCCCCCGGGGTTTTTGCCGGCGGAGGACCTGGCCCGGTACATCGATCTTGTAAGAAAGCAGGCGGGACTTTCCCTTCCCCCTGCGGCGCTTGCGGATGCGGCGGGAAACGCCCCGCCTGATTCCGTTCCCGTCATCGTCCTTAACGCGGGGGAAGGCGGGCGCGACAGGAGCGGCTATTCCTGGCGGGCGGGAACAGACAGGATAGAGATTTACGGCGATTCGGACCGGGGCCTGTGTAACGGGATCTTCGATTTTCTTGCCGCGCTGGGGATTCACTGGCCCGACGCGGACTGCGAACAGTTGCCCGCTCCCGCCGGGGGCGGCAGGTATCCCCTGGCAAGGGACGGGGCCCACGCGGCTTCGGCCTCTTCCCCCGAATCAAGGCGGCGCTTTGTCATTCCGGCGGGGGAAAAGCCGAAAAAGGTGGCCGCTCTTGTCCGCTGGGCCGCGCGGAACCGTTACGACGCCGTTGTCGTTTCCCTGCGGGACACGCCGGGCGAAATCGCCGCCCGCTACCGCCTCATCGTGGAAAGGGGCGGCCGGGATCTTTCGCTTCTGGTGCCCCGCCGGTATTTCTTCTTTCACCGGGATCTTTTCCGCATGGAGGAGGGCAGGCGGACGAAGCGTTACAATTTCTGCCCGACCAATCCCGATACCATCGCCCTGCTTAAAAAGGAGATCGCCCTGGCGTTCCGCAGGATACGGGCCCGCGGTTCAGGCGCGGGGGAAGGCGCCGCCGTCTGGCATCTGTGGCCCGACCGGGGCCATGAAAAGACGTGGTGTTCCTGCCCCGCCTGCCGCGCCTTCAGCCCGGAGGAACAGAACCGCATCGCGGTAAACGCCGCCGCGGCCGCGCTTGCGGAGTTGGCGGGCGATGTGCGGGTCTCGTGCCTTGCGGAAAATTCAGGCGGGGAGGAGGGGGATGCCGCCCCCAGGCTTCCCCTGGGGCCCAATGTCTTCGTGCTGACAAAAGCGCCGGGGACGGCATAGCGCTACAAGCCCAAGAGCGCTCCTGCCGCGCCCGCGGCCGCTATGTAAAAGACCGGATGGATTTTCAGCCGGCGGATCAAAACAAAAATCACGGCAAAGAGCGCGCATTCGCGCCATTTGAGGATCCCGTACCATGCGGTAAAGCCGCTGTTGTAAAGGGGAATGCGCAGGGCCGAAAATGCCGCGGCGGCAAGGAGCCCCGCAGCGGCGGGGCGGAGTCCCCGGAAGACGGCGGCGACAATGCGGTTTGTCTTGAAGGCGGCAAACATGCGGGAAACAAATATGATTACAACTACGGAGGGCGCCGCAAGGCCGAATCCCGCGGCAAGCGCTCCGGGAATGCCGGCGGCAAGAAAACCGGCCTGCGTTCCCATGTTGATTCCTATCGCCCCCGGAGAACACTGCGCCACGGCAAGAAGGTCCCCGACTTTTTCACTTTCAAGCCATGGGTATTTTCCGGCGAGTTCGTATAGAAAAGGCAGAATGGCAAGCCCGCCGCCTACCGAGAAAAGTCCAATCTTGCAGAATTCGGCAACAAGCAGAAGAAGATTCACCTGCCGCCTTCCTTGCCGGCCCCGCCTGAATCAGGGGCTCTCTTTCCTGTTCCGTAAAGGAAAAAACCGGCGAGTCCGGCGCCCGTTACAACAAGAACGGGCGACGCGCTGAATACCGCCTGGAGGATGAATGCCAGAATGAAGATCACGACGGCCCCGGCGTCTTTGAACACTCCTTTAAGGAGCTTGATGAGGGTGTCAAGAATTAACGCGCCCACGGCGATTCTGATCCCGGCAAAGATATGCCGCACCAGCGCGTATTCCGAAAAGCGTTTAATGAAAATGGAAACGATGATCATGGCAAGGATGCCCGGCAAGAGAAAACTCACCGTGGCCGCCGCGCCGCCTGCCGGGCCTTTGCGCTTGCAGCCGATAAAGGTGGCGGTGATTACCGCGATGATCCACGGTGTGATTTGGGCGATGGTGTAGTAGTCCATTACCTCTTCCATGGTGATCCAGTTCTTCTTCCCCATGATTTCCCGTTCAAGTACGGGGATCATGGCATAGCCGCCGCCAAAGGTCATGCTGCCTATTT
>JAIROE010000056.1 GCA_031257715.1 Treponema sp.
TTTGTCAATGGTTTTTTTTAATATTTATGCATTTTTTTACAGTTTTTTGTATAAATTCCGGTGGGATACGCCCGTATTCCCGGCTGCCGGCCACAGGGAATTGAACGGCAAGGCGGCAGCCCGCGCAACAGCCCGCGCTAAATAACACGATACAGAAAAGGCAGCCTGTCCGGGTATAACCGGGGGCCGGTTATTGCCGCGCGCGCCCTAAAATTCCCTCAGCCAGTTTTCCAGCAGGCGCAGTCCGGCCGCCCCGGATTTTTCCGGGTGGAACTGTACCGCCGCAAGATTCCCCCGCTCCACGGCCGAGCAGTACTCAAGGTAATAGTCCGCCGTGGCGGCAACGGCGCCGCTTTCTTCGCTTTCCACATAGTAGGAATGGATATAGTAGAAAAACGGATTTTCCGGCAGCCCCCTGAAAAGCCGGACGCCGGGCCGGGCGGCTGTGTTGTTCCAGCCTATCTGGGGCACCTTGCGGCCGGGAAAACGCCTTACCGTACCCGCAATTATACCGAGTCCCTTTACCCCCGGCGCTTCCCCGGAACTTCCGAACAGCACCTGGAGGCCGATGCAGATTCCCAGAAAGGGCCTGTCTTCTTTTATCCAGAAACGAAGGGCCTCCGCGTATCCCGATTTTTCAAGGGATTCCATAGTGGTACCGAAGTGCCCGTCTCCGGGAAAGAGAAGTTTTGCGTAAGGCGGATCTTCGCGGACAGTCAGCTCTTCCGGCCCTGCCACAAAGCGGGCCTCTGCGCCGAGGCGGTCCAGGGCGTTCATCACCGAGCCGAGATTCCCGGCGCCGTAGTCCAGCACCCCGACCAGGCCCTCTCCGCTCACGCAAGCACCGCCCGCGGCGTATTGCCCAGGATGCCCTTGGTCGAGGGAACGGAGTCCGGTGACCGCCCGTCAATTTCGCAGGCTTCCCGCAGCGCCCTGGCCGCGGCTTTGAACAGGGCCTCTATCTTGTGGTGATCGCTGCGTCCCCTCAGCACGTCAAGGTGCAGGGTAAGGCCCGCGGCCGAAACAAAGCCCTGCCAGAAATCCTCCGCCGTGTCGGTCTGGAAAGAGGCGCCGCCCTCCGGGGAAGACGCCGGCATCGACACTAACGGTATTCCGCTTAACTTCCCCTCAAACACGAGAAACGCCCGCCCGGATACATCCACGCAGGCGCGCGCCAGGGCTTCGTCCATGGGGTAAAGGCAGCTTCCCACGCGCCTGATTCCGCGCTTGTCTCCCAGGGCTTGCGCGAAACACTCCCCCAGCACGATCCCTGAGTCCTCCACCAGATGATGCTGATCCACATCCAAATCGCCCGATGCCCGCATCTCAATATCAAACAGCCCGTGTTTGGAAAAGGTATTCAGCATGTGCGCCATAAACCCTATAGGATACTCCAGCTTCGCCTCTCCGGTTCCGTCCAGATTGAGCTTTACGGTAATATCCGTTTCCTTAGTCTTCCGCGTCAGTTCGGCGGTTCTGCCCATAACCATGCACCTCAATCAATAATCCCCCGGCATAACGGGTCCTTACGGTACTACTTTTCGTAGATCATATTCTACTATATCTCCGGCCCCAAGCCGTTTAAGCCGGGGGATAAGATCGCTTATCTCGTTTTTCCTTACCGCGATTTTTACCGCGTAGCCATTGTCGCCGTAGAGCGGGGCCACCGTCGGGCTGCGCATGGCCGGGAGGCTTGTCACCAGATTGGGGAACACGTCCCTGGGCACGTTCATTTCCAGCATCACCCGTTCCCGGCCGTCAAGCACCGCCCTGAAAAGCATGGCAAGTTCCTCTATACGGCCCCGCTTTTCCCGGTTGGCAAGCGCGGCTTTTGAGGCGACAAAGCGGGTGGACGATTCCAGGATAGTCGAGACGATACGCAGTCCGTTGTCCCGCAGGGTCTGACCGGTAGAAGTATTGTCGATGATCATGTCCGCGTCATCCGGGGGAAAGACTTCGGTCGCGCCGTAGGTACGGACAATACGGTAATCGAAAGCTTCGGTGTCAAGCCAGGCTTTGGCAAGATTTACGTACTCGGTGGCCACCACGATTTTCTTTCTTCTTAGCGCCTGATCGTCAAGCCCGGCCGGCACGGCCGCCACGATGCGCACACGGTCGAAACCCAGGTCCATCACCTCATCCACATCCGCGCCGCTCTCCCGTATCCAGTCGATTCCGGTAAAGCCCGCGTCGTGGCTTCCCAGCTCCAAAAGTTCGCCGACATTCTGGGGCTTCATGATCTTCGCGTCCAGCCAGTCCACCGGGATTCCGGGCCTGTAGGTCCGGTCCGTCAGGGTAATGCCGAAACCCGTATCGGCAAAGAGCCGGGCGATGCTTTCGTAGATCCTGCCCTTGGGGATTTGGATTCGTAGCTTTTCCACTATTCTTCGGTATCCGCCCCTGTTTCCGGATCTTCCGCGTTAAAGTCTTCTTCGGCAACGGTTTCGGCAACTTTTTCAAGCCGGCGTTTCTACAGAATCTCCTCCATTTACTGGTCAAGTTCCTGGCTGTCCTCGTCAAAAAGTTTTACCCCC
>JAIROE010000064.1 GCA_031257715.1 Treponema sp.
GGCGGCGATCATCAAAAATCTGGAAAAATTCGGGGCCATGGATTATACCTTCGTGGTGCTTGCGACGGCCTCCGATTCGGCGGCCCTGCAATACCTCGCTCCGTATTCGGCGGTGGCCATGGCGGAACACTTCATGCACAAGGGAAAGGACGTGCTTGTTGTGTACGACGATCTTTCCAAACACGCCGTGGCCTACAGGACCATCAGCCTGCTCCTCCGCCGCCCCCCCGGGCGGGAGGCTTTTCCCGGCGATGTGTTCTACCTCCATTCGAGGCTGCTTGAGCGGGCGGCGAAGTTTTCCCCGGAAAAAAGGGGAGGCTCCATCACGGCCCTTCCCATTGTAGAAACGCAGGCGGGCGACATTTCTTCCTACATTCCGACCAATGTCATCTCAATTACCGACGGACAGATCTTTCTTGATTCTGAACTCTTCAATTCGGGGTTCAGGCCCGCCGTTGACGTGGGGCTTTCGGTAAGCCGCGTCGGCGGCTCCGCGCAGTCGAAGGCGATACGGAAAGTGTCGGGCCGCCTCAGGCTGGACCTTGCCCAATACCGGGAAATGGCGGCCTTTGCCCAATTCGGAAGTGATCTGGACAAGGGTACGCAGGACAAGCTTGCCCACGGCGAGCGGCTCATGGAAGTTTTAAAACAGCCCCAGTTTTCCCCCTGGTCCATGGCGGAAGAAGCGGTGATTCTTTTTGTTTCGGTGAACGGCTACCTCATGGATGTTCCGGTGAACGAAATAAGTTCCTGCGTGGCCGGCTTCCTTGAGTACCTCAAGGCGCACAACGCCGATTTGCTTGCGGCGCTGGCAAAGACCGGAACGTTTGCCCCGGAAAACGAGGAGGCGCTGGTTACGGCCGTGGATAGTTACAAACAGCTTAAGGGAGTACCAAAAAACTGAATGGCGAATTTACGGGATGTCCGGCTGCGGATGCGGGCCATACGGCAGACGCTTCAGGTTACAAAGGCGATGAATTTAATCTCCACCGCAAAACTGCGCAAGGGCCGCCGTTTTCTTGAAGACACAAAACCTTTCTTTACCCGTATTCAAAAATCAATGTACGATATTTTGTCCGGGGCGGGAAAGGTGGACTCCGATTTTTTCAACCGTGCGGGCCGCGCCAATTCATACCACTCCGCCGTTATCGTGGTTACAAGTGACAAGGGACTTGCCGGAGGCTACAACGCGAACGTCTTCCGGCAGGTAAGCGAGCTCTGTGAAAGGGTAAAGAATCCCCTCCTCATCCTCATCGGCTCCATAGGCTACCGGTACTTTATCCATTCGCCCTATCTTATTCTTGAAAATTTTTCGTTTCGTTCCCGCATGCCGGAAATGAAGAACGCGAAGGAAATATCGGAGTATGTCATCTCGCAGTACCTGTGGGGCATGTTCGATGAAGTACACATCGTGTACACGCACATGTACAGCACGATCAGGCTGCTTCCCGCTGAACGCCAGATTCTTCCCCTTGACGCGCGGAAGATGCAGGAGGAATTTGAAAAGACCGGCGAACAGAAGCGGGAGGAGCTTCACTTTGAATTTCTTCCCTCAAAGAAGGATGTGTTTGACGCGCTCGTCCCCCTTTACATAAGGGGGATCATTTACGGTTCCCTCGTAGAGTCGTATGTGAGCGAACAGAGCGCGCGGATGTCAGCCATGGACGAGGCCAGCAAGAGCGCTGAAGAAATGCTTGACGGCCTTCAGCTTAACTACAACCGGACCCGCCAAGCGGGCATTACCCAGGAGATGTCGGAGATCGTCGGAGGATCGGCGGCTCTTTCGGAATAAGAGGCAGGAATGGCGAATACAGGGATCATCACACAGATAACAGGACCCGTTGTGGACGTGCGTTTCAGGGAGGGGGAAGTCCCCGCGATCTTAAGCGCGCTTGAAATCGCGGGAAACCCGCCCGTGGTGCTGGAGGTGTTGCAGCACACGGGAGACAACCGCGTGCGTTGCGTTGCGATGTCCGCCACAGAGGGTCTTGCCCGCGGACTGGAAGCGGTGGATACAGGCGGCCCCATAAAAGTCCCCGTGGGTGAGGCGGTCCTTGGCCGCATGTTCGGCGTCACCGGAAAAGTGATAGACAACAAGGGCCCCTTTACCGCGAAGGAATACGCCTCCATACACCGGGAAGCTCCGCCTTTTGCCGAGCAGCGTCCCGCAGCCGAGGTTTTTGAAACGGGGATCAAGGTTATCGATCTTGTCGCCCCTTACGCAAAGGGCGGAAAGATCGGACTTTTCGGCGGAGCGGGCGTGGGCAAGACCGTGGTGATCATGGAACTCATCCGCAACATCGCAACGGAACATTCGGGCTATTCCGTTTTTTCGGGGGTTGGGGAACGTTCCCGCGAGGGGGCGGATCTCTGGAAGGAGATGAGTGAATCGGGGGTGATCAGCAAGACGGCCCTTGTATTCGGGCAGATGAACGAGCCGCCGGGCGCCCGCATGAGGGTTGCCCTTGCCGGGCTTACCATGGCGGAGCATTTCCGCGACGAGGGCGGCCAGGACGTGCTTCTCTTTGTCGACAACATTTTCCGCTTTATTCAGGCGGGCGCGGAAGTTTCCGCGCTCCTGGGCCGTATACCCAGCGCGGTTGGCTACCAGCCGACACTGGCAAACGAGATGGGGAGCCTGGAGGAGCGTATCGCAAGTACATCCAGGGGGTCCATCACCAGCATACAGGCGGTCTATGTTCCCGCCGACGATCTTACCGATCCCGCGCCTGCCACCACCTTTGCCCACCTTGACGCCACCACGACCCTTTCACGCAAGATCGTGGAACTGGGGATCTACCCTTCGGTCGATCCTCTGGCCTCAAGTTCACGGATCCTCGATCCCGCGGTTGTCGGCGGCGAACATTACGAAACTGCCCGGCGCTGCCAGCAGATACTCCAGCGCTACAAGGAACTGCAGGACATTATCGCCATTTTGGGCATGGACGAACTTTCCGCCGAAGACAAACTTGTCGTGGCCCGCGCCCGCAAGGTACAGCGCTTCTTCAGCCAGCCCTTCTTTGTGGCGGAAAAATTCACCGGCATTGCCGGCCGCTATGTGCCGGTAAAGGAAACGGTGAAGGGCTTCAAGATGATACTCGACGGCGAATGCGATTCCCTTCCCGAACAGGCCTTCTACATGGCGGGAAACATGGACGACGTTATGGAAAAGGCAAAGACATAATGGCATCTCTCTTCCCCTTCGAGGTGCATACCCCTTACCGGCTTTTTTTTTCGGGCAGGATAGAAGCGCTCATCCTCACCCTCACCGACGGCGAAATTTGCGTGTACGCGAACCACTCGTTTTTCACCGCCCCCGTGCGGACGGGGATACTGACAATCAGGGACGGGGAAGGAAAGCCGCGTTCGGCCTTTGTCTCCGAAGGGATACTTGAAGTGAAGAGCCACAAAACCGTCCTCATGGCAGACGCCGCCGAGTGGCCCGAAGAAATTGACGGCAAACGGGCCCTCGACGCCAAAAAGCGGGCCCTCCAGGCGCTCGAAACGGCGGTGCTGAAATTCGAGACGGATAACGCGCGGGCTTCCCTTTTACGGGCGGAGATGAGATTAAAGGCCTATGTACCTCACCAGATTTAATACTATTAACCGTATCGGTTTTGTGTCTACCCGTTTCAAGGGGAACGACGGAGTGTCCCTTGAAACCGCCAAATGGCGGCAGGTACTGGAAAAAATGGGGTACGAGTGCTTTTTTTTCTCCGGCCTTTCAGACTGGGACAGCGAAAAATCCATGGTTGTGGAAGAGGCTTTTTTCGGCCATCCGGTCATCACGCGCATACAGGATCGCTGTTTCGGCGTTACGGTGCGGGACGAAAAACTCACGGGCGAAATACAGGCGGTGCGCCTTATCCTTAAAAAGGCGATCTACGATTTTGTCGAATCCTTCGGCATCGATCTTCTTGTCGCCGAAAATGCCCTGACCATCCCCATGAATATTCCCCTGGGGCTTGCCCTTACCGAGTACATTGCCGAAACGGGAATTCCCGTCATCGCACATCACCACGACTTTTCATGGGAGCGCCAGCGTTTTTCCGTAAGCTGCGTGGAGGACTATCTTTCCATGAGTTTCCCGCCGCGGCTGCACCCCATAAGCCATGTTGTGATCAATTCGGACGCCCGCCAGCGCCTCTCGTACCGCTGCGGCCTTTCTTCCATCATCATTCCCAATGTGCTGGACTTCGACAGTGAACCTCCCGCCATGGATGATTACGCCCGTACCATGCGGCAGGATCTGGGCGTCGGTGAAGGCGATGCGCTGCTCCTGCAGCCCACCCGCATCATCGCCCGCAAGGGAATAGAGCATGCCATAGAGCTGACCGGCCGCCTCAAGGACAGGCGCGCAAAACTCCTCATAAGCCATCAGGAACGGGACGAAGGTTCGGACTACTACCTGCGCGCCATGGATTACGCCGATCTCCTCGGCGTGGAAGTGCTGGTGCGGCCCGACATCATAGGAGGAGGGCGGGGAACATCGGAGGACGGCGGGAAAAAATACAGCCTTTCGGACTGCTACCTCAACGCCGATTTTGTCACCTATCCCTCAAGCTACGAAGGATTCGGCAATGCGTTTCTTGAGGCGTTGTGGTTCAGAAAACCCATATTGGTCAACCGCTATTCGATCTTTCAGCGGGACATTGAGCCCCTGGACTTTGACGTGGTAATCATGGAAAACAACATCACTTCCGACACGGTGGAAACGGTCCGGGCGATTCTGGAATACCCCGAGGCCGGAAATATCATGGCCGAGCGGAACTTTGAGCTGGGGCGGAAATTCTTCTCTTACCCGCTCCTCGAACAGCGGCTCAAACAGGCGCTGATGAATTTCGGTCAATTATAGCTTTCCTTTTTCCCCTCTTTACCGGCAGGGTTCCAGGCGGTTATCATTGAACTTGTTCGATAACTGAGGTTATCGAACGACTCTATTATACCGGATAAAATGTCCGGACGACGGATGGGAGACAGCAGGTTTGCGGATACGAAATATCGACAGAACCGCGGCTCTGGCGCTCGTGGCGGGGATGCTTGTATTGGCCTGGGGATGTAAAAACGGAGATTCGCCGGACCCCCGCCTGACGGCATATCCGGTCTATTCTTCCTACCGGGACATACCGGGCGTATCAGGCGGCGAGATTGAAGCCATAGAAGCGTTTCGGGAACAGGGGCGTTCCTTTGTTTACGGAATGAACGAATCTACCGAATCCTTTTACGATGAATACGGCGTCATCCATGGCTACAGCGCTCTCTTCTGCGGCTGGCTTTCGCATCTATTCGGCATCCCATTCACGCCCGGGGTATACGAATGGGGTGATTTGATCGCCGGGCTTGAATCCGGAAGGATCGATTTTACCGGCGAGCTTACCGCAAACGATGAACGCCGGAAGCTTTATTTCATGACCGACGCCATTGCCGAACGTTCAATCAAATTCATGCGCCTCATGGACAGCGAGCCCCTTTCAAAAACGGCGGAAAAGCGCCCCCTGCGTTACGCTTTTCTGGAAGGCACAACAACGCATGGTCTGGTTTCCTCTTCCATGACGGATCCGTTTGAAACCTTCCTGATTGACAACTATGAAACGGCCTATGCCATGCTCAAGGACAAAACCATAGACGCTTTCTTTGAAGAAGGCGTCGCCGAAGCCGCTTTCGACGCCTACGGCGATGTAAGGGCGGAAGATTTTTTCCCGCTGATCTACGGAGAGGTTTCCTTTTCAACCCAAAATCCGGCCCTCGAGCCCTTTATCTCCGTCGTACAGAAAGCGCTGCACTCAGGCGCCGCCCGTCATCTGATATCGCTGTACAATCAGGGGCACCAGGAATACATGCGGCACAAGCTTTTTACGCGGCTGACGGAAGAAGAGAAGGCGTATATACGGGAACACGCGGAGAAGGGAGTACCAATCGCCGTTGAATACGACAATTATCCTGTCTGCTTTTACAACACCCAGGAAAACGAATGGCAGGGAATCGCCGTCGACGTACTGGAGAAAATAGAAACCCTCACGGGGCTTACCTTCACGCCGGCCAACGGCAGGCATACCGAATGGCCTGTACTCATGAAGATGCTTGAAGACGGGGAAGTCTCCATGCTGTCGGAGCTTATCCGTTCGAATGACCGTGAACACCGTTTTATCTGGACCGATGAATCGTACCAGACCGATTATTACGCGCTGCTTTCCAGTGCGGATTTTCCCGACATAAGCGTCAATGAAATACTCTACGCCAGAGTGGGGCTTATCAGGGACACCGCCTATGCCGAATTGTTCCTGTCATGGTTTCCCAATCACATAAAGACGACGGAGTACGCCAGTACGGAGGACGCCTTTGCCGCGCTTGAACGCGGAGATGTCGATCTGGTAATGGCAACGCGGAACCTCCTTCTTGGCCTCACAAATTACAGGGAGCTTGCGGGCTACAAGGCGAACATTATTTTCAACCGCGCCTTTAAATCTTCCTTCGGCTTTAACCGGAACGAAACCGCCCTCCGTTCCATTGTTGACAAATCGCTG
>JAIROE010000151.1 GCA_031257715.1 Treponema sp.
CAACCTGATATTCGTCAAGGTTGAAATCCTCGCTTGACACCCCTTCGGAAAGTATGTCGGCAAGCGCGCCCTCTCCCATCACGATGCCGAAATCATGTATCAGCGCCTCCCTGGCTTCAAGGGCTCTGCCTATATAGGCATTGTAGATACCCTGCCACATTTCAAGTTCCTGTTTTTTGACGGCCTCCTGTCCCGTCCAGTTTTTCCAGAACAACATGTTCTCCTGCGCCGCGGCGGCCATGCCGCCTGAGGTAATGTACATATCAACCCAGGCCCGCGCGCGTTCCGAACCGGCTTCGGCGCGCAGCGCCGTTTCTTTTTCAAATTCGGCCTTTGCCTGTTTTATGGCATTTTCAAGATTTTCCGAAGCCTTTATGAAAAGCGCCTCTCCGGATGCAAAGAGCACGGCAGCGTTCTGTTCCCATTTCCTCCTTTCGGCTTCAAACTGATTATACGCGGCGGTCCAGGCGCTCTCCCCTTCGGTATACCGGAGGCCTGCTTCCTGTTCCCATTCAATACGGCTGATGAAAAAACGCTCTTCGGCTTCTTCCCACGCCTTAAGCCCCCGGTTAAACTGTTCCCGGTATTCTTCCAGCCATTCGGCTCCGGCCAGCGCAAGATCCCCGGCGCCTGCGGAAGCCTCTTCGATATGGACCGAAAGGGACGCGGTGCTTTCCCTGCAAATTTCTTCCGCTTCCCCTATGATCCGCGCGGCAACGGCTGCCGCGGCTTCGTCATCGCTTTTTTTCCTCTGACTCCATATGTCCCCGGTTCTGCGGGCGGTAAAAAGGCGATCTTCCCGGGCAACAATGTTTTCGAATTCCTTCCGTAAATCAAGTGAAGCAAGAACGCCGAGTTCCGAAAGTTTTTCCTCAAAGGAGGCCCGATCTTCACCGGGAATAAACGCCAGCAGTTCGGGAAACAGCCGTATCAGGGTATTTTCATAAACGGCGGACTCATGCTCGAAATTCTCTTCCGGAACAAGGAGCCAGTCCCGGTGATCCTGAAGAAAATCCCTTTCGCCGGGACGTATCACAAGCGGATCGCCTGTGGCCTCGTCGTAAAGGATGTTCCCTTCTTCATCCAGATGATAGGTATACAGGAGATTTGACTCCTGTACCGCGACCGCTATTCCTTCCACTGCGCGGGAAACCGCATCGCCAAGAAAACGGCCAAGAAGCCATTGGGAAAAACGCTCTTCCAGTTCTTCTTCGCCCCGGTTCCGGAGCCGTTCCTTTATTTCGGAACGGGAAGCGGCGTCTCCGGCCATTTCGGCGGCCATGGTTTCCCAGACGCCTATCGTCTGATCCACGCCCCGCCGGGCCGTTTCCAGCCAGCGTTCGGGACTGAGTTCCCTGTCGGCCCGGCTGAAATGGTAATCGAAGACCGCCCGGTAATCATTGATTACCCGGTCAAAATCTTCTCTCTCCGGCCTTGTCTGTGAAAAGACCACCTGAGAAACCAGAAACGAAAGAACAAGCACCGGAAAAAAAACACCGGCCGTGTTTTTTCTTGACATGACTTTATCCCAAATCGAATTTCACTCCCGCACAGGCGGAATTTCCCCGTTTGTCTGTATATGACACAGAGCGCCCGTTTTGCTTCAATGGGAGTGAAAAAAATCAGGGGATTTTTTTACCAGTCCCGGAAGGAGGGCAAGTGAAAAGATACAGGAACTTCCCACCCCCAGTACGGTGACCAGCGCCAATGTCTTCATGAGGGTATTGGCGTCTTCCCTGAGGAACAAAAACGGCAGCGCCCCGGCGATGGTCGTACCCGCCGTGGCCATGAGGGCGGGAAAAATCCTCCTTATGGCCCGGTACAATCCGGCCGTTTCCCTTATTTCTCCGGCGACAAGAACCGACGCATTTACAGACATGCCGGTAACGGCCACAAAGGCGCATGCCACCGAAGCGTTGAATGATCCGTAAACGGCAAGAACAAGGGCGGGAACCGCCATGGAAGGAGGCGCCACGGAAAGTACCGCAAGGGGAACGGTGAAGGATTCGTTGACCGACGCGATAACCATATAACAGAAAAGGATCGCAAGAAGGAACGAGAGGACCATACCGGAAAGGGCCTCCGCCGCCTCTATCGCTTCCCGGTCAAATTCGAAGACGTATCCCGGAGGCAGATCGATCCGCCCAAGCGCCTTCATGACTTCTTCCCGGACCCGCCGGGGGTCCATGGGTTTTGTCCGTATGGAAATGGAAGCGATCCTCCTCCGGTTTTCCCGCCGTATGCCGGCAGGCTCAATGTCTTCGCGGATCGCGGCAAGCGAATCAAGGGAGATGATGCCGTTCGGGGATCTTACCAGAAGGCCCGCCGTCTCCTCCCGTGAAAGCGCGGCTGTCCCGCCGCCTGAATCCGCGCTCCCCTGCCCCCTTATGCGCACATCAATCTCTCCGCCTTCTCCCGTCTTTTTATAGGCAACCTGCCCGTACACCCCGCGCCGTGCGGTTTCCGCCGCCTGGTAAAAAGAGAGCCCCGTTCCGGTCAGTCTTTCCCTGTCGGGAACAAAGGCAAGCCGCCGCATCCCGTCCTTGAAATTCAGAACCGTTTCCCGGATCAGGGGAAGGCCCGCGCAAAGAGCGGCCGCCTCCTTCGCCAGTTCACGGCATCTCTTCCCGTCATAGCCGCTTACGGATATTTCCCAGATACGCTCCCCCGGCGATGTCTCGGGAAAATACACAAAACCGCCGTCTATCCGCACGGTACGGGCCGCTTCCTTCACACGATCCGCGCTGTTTTTTTCGGGATCAAAGGTGACAAGCGCCGATCCCGATCCGGTACGCGCGCTTGTCTGCACGGTCCTGATTTCCGCCGCCGCCATGAGGCTTCCGGCAAATTCCGCAAGACGCCTGTCAACTTCCTCTATATGCAGGTCTCCGTCAAATTCCACATGGGCGTAGACCGAATTTTCCGAAGCGGGAACGCCGGGATCGGCGCCGGCTAGAATCACGGCAAGGACGCCCGCGATGGCAAAAAAGGCGGCGGCAAAACGCACATGCCAGGACTTCTCCCCGCAGAACCGTATGACAAAGGCAAGAAGCCGCGCAAAGACATGCGCGGCATGACGGAAAATCCGCTTCGGCACGAAAGGGAAGCGGCGGAATCCTGCGGGCCGCCGGACGGTCCCTGAATTTTCCGAAACGAAAAAGAAGGGCGGCAGGAAAACAAGGGCGGTTACGAGGGAAACCGCGTTCACCGCGGCTACCGCCCATGCAAGGCCGCCGGCGCCGCCCGTCCGTATTGCCGCAAGCGGCAGAAGGGCGGCGGCTGTTGTGACGGTTCCCGACACAAGGGGGACAAAAAGCCGCCGCATCGCGTCCTTTCCTTCGGCTGCCGTCCGGCAGCGGGCAAATTTTTCGGCGCTCAAAATTGCCGCGTCGACGGCGGAACCGATGCCGGCGGCAATTCCGCCCATGAGGGAACGGCCGGGATAAAGACCGGAGAAAGACAGAAGCCCCGCGGAAACAAGGCAGACGAAAGGAACGGAAAGGGCGCATACAAGAGCCGTATGGAGCCCCTTCTCCCTGCCCGCGGTAAACAGAACGGCGGCAAACGCAACCATGAGCGCCCCTTCCAGGGCGGCGCCCAGAACCGAACGGTACGCCGCGGCCTCTTCGGCTCCCCTGTCGGAAAGAACGGTAAATTCAAGGGCATCGGAAAAATGCCCCAGCTCTTTGTTTATCGCGCGGGAAAGTTTTTCCGCTCCCTCTCCGTTTCCCAGAACGGCGACGACGGCAGTTCTCTGTCC
>JAIROE010000172.1 GCA_031257715.1 Treponema sp.
AATGTTCCGGTATCTCCCCTGACAAAACAGGCGGACGTAATTCTTCTTGTCGCTTCATTTGTGCAGAACAACATGGGAGAAATAATAACCAAACGAATCCCCGAATTGTGCATCATTGAAAGCCTGTACATATCTCTGGTATATGCGCGGGAACGCGCGGCCGCGGAAATACTCAAAGGATCGGAAGCCGCAATAAAGTCGAATAAATTATAAGGAGACCGCGATGAAGCAAATCCAGATTGACAAGTCGAGAATGATCTTCACTGCCGGAGGAAAGCCTTTTTTCTATCTCGCCGATACCGCGTGGATGGCTTTTTCCAACATGTCCGTTGAAGAATGGGATGAGTATACCGATTTCCGCAAGGTACAGGGCTTTACCGCTTTGCAGATAAGCATCCTTACAATATTGAACGACACCAGCATCGGAGAGGAAACGCTGCTGCCTTTCGCGATGGACGGCGGCAAAATGGATTTTTCCGCACGGAACGAAACATATTTTGAAAAGGCGGTCAGGATGGTGGACATCATGTCAAAGAAGGGCCTTGTCCCCGCACTGGTAGTTCTCTGGAACAACTACATACCCGGTACGTGGGCCTCCGAGCACACGGGAAATATTTCCCTCATGCCTGAATCATTTTTGCCCGAATACGCCGCCTGTGTGGCGTCGTGCTTTAACCGCTTCAATCCCGTCTACATCATAAGCGGGGACACCCTTTTTGATACCGAAACGGTGACGCGGTATTATTCGATTATGCTTGAAGAAATAAAAAAGCAGGCTCCCGATGCCCTTACTACCATGCACCTGAGCCCGAGGGCCGAAATTCCTCCGGCAATCAGGGACAGCAAATCTCTTGATTTTTACATGTTCCAGTCGGGCCACGGTGATGATGACATCGGCTTTCCCGTCACATTGGCGGAAAAATTCAGAAGTTACGCGCCCGCCCGGCCCGTAGTAAACGGCGAGCCCTGCTACGAAGGCCATGCTTACGGGGGCAAATATCCCCGGTGGAGCGCCTTTGAAGTCAGGCGGGCCGTGTGGCAAAGCCTCCTTTCGGGCGCTAAGGCGGGAGTCACCTACGGCGCGCACGGCATCTGGATGTTCCAGCATGAAGGAATGATCTTTAACAATCCAAAGTTCTCGGGCCTTCCCTTTCTCTGGAGAGAAGCCCTCGCGTTTGAGGGGGCATGGGACGTTTCTTACGCAAAATGGCTTTTTGAAAATTACCGCTTGGGCGATCTGGAACCGAATCAGAAATTGATTGACGGCCCCGAGCAGGCGCGGGCGGCGTCATCGCGGGATCTTTCCCGCATCGCCCTCTATATGCCCTATGCCGGAAAGATGGTCATACGCCATGATCTTGAAGGATACCGATCATGCCTTCACCTTCTTGACAGCCGGCGCGTGCTTTCTCCTTCACTTGTCTTTGAAAAAGGGGAAACGGTTCTCCCCATGGCGGGCCGCAACACCGACGCTCTCTTCATCGCGGAAAAGATTGGGGATCATGCTTGCCATAGGGCTTGACGTGGGAACCACCGGCGTCAAGGCGATAATCGCCGGCATGGACGGCGCCGTAGCGGGAAAAGGTTTTCACGAATATGACGTCATCTGCCGTGCCCCGGGACTCGCCGAACAGGACAGCGCGCTTGTATGGCGCCGCGCGAAAGAAGTCATCGGGAACGCGGTCGCGGGGTGCAAAAACAAAAAAGACATAAAGGCGCTTTCCCTTTCGGTACAGGGAGACGCGGTCATCCCTGTGGACAGAAACCTCAAGCCGCTTTACAACGCCCTTCTGGGGATGGATTACCGCACGGAAGAGGAAAGCCGTTTCCTTGAAGAAAAATTCGGCGCGCGGTATTTGTTTGAAAAAACGGGAATGCGCCCCCACCCCATGAATTCGGCGGCCAAGATCCTCTATTTCACGCGGAAAACTCCCCGCGTCGCCGAAAAAACCTGGAAATACATGACCTATGCCGATTACTTCCTCTCCCTTCTGGGCGCGGACGAGCCTGTCATTGATTACACCATGGCATCGCGGACCATGTTTTTTTCCCTCGATGAAAAAAAATGGATGGATGAAATTCTTGACGTTATGGGTCTTGACAGGGAAAGGCTCTCGCGGCCGGAAGTTTCGGGAACGGGGGCGGGCTTTCTCCGCGGGGAACTCCTTGAGGAATGGGGGCTGCAAGGCCCGGTGACCCTTGTCACGGGCGGCCATGATCAGACATGCGCGGCGCTGGGAGCGGGCGTAATACGGGAAAACATCGCGGTAGATTCCCATGGAACGGCGGAAGTAATCGGCGCGGCCTTTAACGGCATACATACCGGGGACGGCATGTTCAAAAGTTTTTATCCCTGTTACTGTCACGCGAAAAAAGACATGTACTTTACCTTTTCCCTTAACCACACGGGGGGAATACTCCTCAAATGGTACCGCGATCAGTTCTGCGCCGATGAAACGCGGGAGGCCGCGGCATCGGGGGAAAGCGCGTATCAAATCATGGAGAGGAAGTGCCCGAAAGGCCCTTCACCGGTATTCGTGCTTCCCCACTTCAACGGCAGCGGCACCCCCTAGTGCGATCTCCTGTCCAGGGGAGCCATTATCGGGCTTTCCATGTCTACGGAAAAACACGACATCACCAGGGGGATCATGGACAGCCTCACCTACGAACTGAAAATCAATCTTGAACATCTGCGAAGCGCGGGCATTGCGATAAACGATCTGCGGGCGGTGGGAGGCGGCGCGAATTCGCCGCTGTGGCTGCAGATAAAGGCGGACGTCACAGGCTGCGCCGTTTCCACGCTCAGGATACGCGAAGCGGCGTGCCTGGGCGCGGCGCTCCTTGGCCTTTCGGGCGCGGGGTTCTCTACGCTTGATGAAGCGGTGGAGCAGGCGGTGCACGTAAAAGAAACCCGGAGACCCGACCCCCGGGCGGCCAAAAGGTACGGGGAAAAATTTCTTGTATACCAGGATATTTACCATGCGTTAAAAGAAATCAATTCACGCATGAGGGAAACCGGGCGCCTGTAAGCGCTTCGATCAGATTGCGCCTGCGCGCGTTAACACGGGAGCGGTTATGGAACTTGGGACTGGAAGCATCGTTTACGAATTTGCCGGCATCCCCCTTGAACGGCAGGCGGCGTTAATCGCGTCGCACGGCATACGGTACGTCGACATTCTCGCGTTCGGGCAGTTTAACCCCGCGTTCTACAGCATTGAACAGCAGGAGAGAATAGCCGCCGAATTCAGACGCCGGGGGATACGGGCAAGCAGCGTCGTTACCTGCGCGGAGGGCAACATCGGATCAGGGGATCCCGCCGAACGGGAATTCGCCATGGAACAGATGAAGCGGGCCGCGCGCCATGTCAAGCGGCTCGGCGGAAGGCAGATACTCGTGGGTAAAGGCTGCGGCAACATCGATTTTGATCTGAAACGGAAGGACGCCTTCCGCAACGCCGCGTCGTTTCTCAAAGAATTCGGCACGTGGTGCCTTGGCGAAAACGTCATCCTTACCATGGAACTCGAGCCCGAGGCGCTTCATGTCCGCAACGGCATCGATTAAACCAGACTTCCGAATCAATGGCGGCGATGATTGCGGAAATGAAGAACCCAGGAGCAAGCTCCTGGGTATCTTCGTTGGATAGGAAATTTATTGTACTGGCCGGGGCCATACCCCGATCCAAAAGGCGGCTTACAACATTTTCGGTGGTGGTAAAT
>JAIROE010000187.1 GCA_031257715.1 Treponema sp.
CAAAATATCCGCCGGATCCTTCGGATCCGGACCCGTCCGGTCTTCCCGCGCTTTTTCGGGAGCAGCCACAAAGCAGGAAAGGCTGTTCCCTCTGGCCGTCAGGATGGCCTTTACCGCGGCGCTCCGGCCCGCGTCGTCGGAATCGAAGACCAGATTGAGCCTTTCGGCCCAGCGGCAGAGAAGTTTCGCCTGTTCACCGGTAAACGCGGTTCCCAGAGGGGCCACTGCGTTGCATATTCCCGCTTCGTGAAGGGCGATAACGTCCATATAGCCTTCGCAGAGGTACACCTCCCTTGTTTTCCGTATTTCAGGCAGGGCAATGTCAATGGCGAAGAGCGTTTCCCTTTTTTTGTACCATTCCGATTCCCGTGAATTGATATACTTCGGCTCCGCATGAGCCGCAGACTCCGCGGGAGGCGCTGATTCCGCGGGAACCACGGGTTCCCCTGGCGCCGCGGCCGGGAGAATGCGGCCCCCGAAGGCAGCGGTATTGCCGTGCCTGTCGGCTATGGGGAACATGAGCCGTCCCGAAAAGAAGCTCGAGCGGGGGTAACGCGCGGAAAAGAGACCCGAGGCGGCCAGAAATTCTTCCGAATATCCCTTTTTTACGAGGAAATTGAAGAGCCAGTAACGGTCCGGCGGAGAAAAACCAAGCCTGAAACGGTCTATGGTTTCCCGGCTTATCCTGCGGGATTCAACATATTCCAGCGCCCTTTTTCCTTCGGGCCTTTCGACGAGGATGTGATGAAAACTCACCGTCACCCGGCGGTACAATTCGGCCATTTCTTCAGCCCTCTTTCTGCCGCCCGTATCGACCGGAACTTCGTATCCGTCATGCTCGTAGACGATCTCCACCACGAAGCGCCTGGCAAGGGTTTCAACCGCCTCGGGAAAGGTGAGTTTGTCCATTTCCATGATGAAGGTGATGATCCCCCCGCCCTGTCCGCAGCCGAAACAGTGGTACATCTTCCGGCCGGGATCGACGGTAAAGGACGGGGTCTTCTCGCTGTGAAAGGGACAAAGCCCCCAATAACGGCCGCCTCTTTTTTCAAGGCGCACGTAATCTCCCACTACGGCAAGGGCGTCCAGTTTGTCGTTCACTTCCTGTATGGTCGCCCTGGAAATAAAAGCCACTAGCCCCTTCCCTTGACATAAAGCGCCCCCGCGCGGATATGGTCGTCCAGCGTGCGGGAAAAATAATGCCGGCCGGCTTGGGGATCGACCAGTCGAAAATAGAGGTAATCACTTTCGGCAGGGTGAAAAGCCGCGTCCAAAGCCGCCCTGCCCGGCGCCGAAATGGGACCGGGGGGAAGTCCCGGCATCAGGTAAGTATTATAGGGGTTTCGTATCTCCGTATCCCTTGTGTACAGCATTTCGGGATGGGGTTTCCCCTGTATTTCGGTGATCACATATTCCACGGTGGCGCAGGACTGAAGCGCCATGCCTATCTCAAGCCGGTTGTAGAACACCCCCGCCATGAGCGCCGCTTCCTCATCAACGCGGTATTCCCGCTCCACGATGGAGGCGATAATCACCCGGCGCTCAAGTTCCTCCGCCGGAAGCTCCGGCGCGGACGGGTCAATTTCCTGGAGGCAGGCAAAAAAGGCGCCGGCCAGGGTCCGTATCACCATGGAAGCCGGATAATTCAGGGGAAAAAAGTAGGTCTCGGGGTAAAGATAACCTTCCATGGTTTCACCGGAAACATGATATTCAGCCCTGACGGCGGGATCGGATGCGGCGGCAAGAAATTCCTCCCCGCCGCATATTCCCGCCTCCTCAAGGATACGGGCGTATTTTTTCAGCGTCGCCCCCTCGGGAAAGGTGACGCGCTGGAGCATCTGCCGGCCTTCAACCAGAATCCTGTATATTTCCATCTGTCCCGCCGGAATGTCAAGGCGATAGGTGCCGCTCTTGATATATTCCCTGCCGAAACGGGAAACAAATTGCCAAAAATACCTGTTCCGTATGATCCCCGCCTCTTCAAGGCGCCTGCCCACGGATTGGGCGCTTTCACCCTTTCGCACTTCAAGGTAAAGGACAGCATCCCCCTCTACACGAAGAGAACCGTCGGGGAGAGAATGAGGGGGAAAAGGCGGCGCCCCGTTAAAATAAACGAGACCGCCGAGGATTATCACCGAGAAAAAAATCGCCGTTCCGGTAAGAAAGATCAAAAGAAAAACGAATTTCCTGAAAAAACCGGACTTTCGCGGCGGGGACCGGCGGCGGCGCGGTTGATTTTCAGCTTGCATACCGTCGTTCGTTGACATACCGCTGCTATGCATACTGTATCCGCCGGTATCGGATCCCTCCGGCCCGTTGAACTTATTCGGTTTCATACATCACAGTTTAATTTCCAACCCTTCTATGGCGAGCGACAGTTCAATTCCCTTGATATTCATGCG
Organism: Treponema sp.; assembly: GCA_031257715.1. The sequence continues at coordinate 2,403 of JAIROE010000187.1, forward strand.
CTCGGTATACCAGCGCGCGGACTGAAGTATGTTAAAGAGCTTGCGGTCGTTGTAAGTGGGATCATGGTGAAACAGGACCATGTGCCTGATGCCCCAGTTGGCGGCAAAATCGACGGCCAGGCTGAAGGCGCTGTGTCCCCAGTTGTACTTTTCGATGGCCTCGCCCAAGGTATACTGGCAGTCTATGACAATAAGGTCGGCATTCCGGAAAAATTCGGTGTTTTCATCGTTTTTGATAAAATCGGCCGCGGAAAGTTCCGTATCGGTCGCATAAATAAAGCGGTGGCTGCCGTCGTTGACCATATACGAATAGGAATCACCGGGATGGCTCATTTTTTTGCAGGAAATGGTGACGCCGTCCATATTTATCCTGCCGTCCATAAAATGAAAATTCTTTTTGCATCCCATCGAATCCATGTGAACGGGAAAATACGGGGTCGTCATCTGTCCGTAAAGAGCGGCTTCCACATCCTTCATGGGGGAATAAAAATCCATGATTACCGACGGATCATAAGCGGGATTGAAGAAGGGAAGCCCCTGAAGGTGATCCCAGTGAAAATGGGAAAAAAACACCCTGTACCGGGAAGGTTTCGGCTTCTGCCTGCCCATGGCAATACCCAGTTCCCGAACCCCCGAACCGCAGTCAAACACGATGAGTTCACGGGGATTATCAAAACCGACACTGACGCAGGGGGTGTTTCCGCCTACCGTACCGAAGAGCCAGGGCGGCAGCCCGGCGAGAAAGCGTTCGCGGTTTTCCGTATTTTCTATATCCGCGGGGGTAAGCCGCTCCAGAATGGCGGAAATCTTGCTCTTTATCTGAGAAGGGAGCTGTGGAGACGGCAGGGAACCCCGGACGCCCCAAAAATGAACCAGCACTACAACCCCCTTATACCAGGTGATATTCTCATTATAAGCGGTTCAGTCCCCCTCGCCGCAAGACAGGCTTCTATTTCTTCCCGGCTGTGCGCCGCGCCGGAGTCCATGCCGGGGCAGCCTGTCTTTGCCATGTTCCAGGTCCGGCGGGAATCAACAATGGAAGGCCAGAAAGGAAAGGTTCTGCACTGCAGGGGCCGGGCCCCGTAGACCGTACAGCCGTCCTTCCAGAAAATACAGTCATAATCCGTCTTTTCCCGCAATGAAAGACGGTCGCGGCCGCCCCCGGAGGGAATCCAGCGGCACCAGGTTTTCACAAAATCAGCATACTCCATTGTACAGGCCGCCGACAGGACGCGTACATCTTTTTCGGAAAGAAAAACAAAACCGCTCTCGTAACGGCAGCAGGAAGAACAGCGGCGGCATGAAAAACGAAGTCCGTCCCGGTAAAAGGGTCCCTTTATCATAGGCTTCAGCTTACTTTTACAATAAAAATTCCGTTTTTTCAAGGGCTTCCTGCGAAAAACAGCATTTGCACGCAAAATTAATCCCCGGAAGAAGCCGCGGAGAGCGATTCGGCGGTCTTTAACACCTTTTCCCATTCCCTGTCCATGGAGCGGATCAGGGCAATCTGATTCCGGGCCCTGTCAAGGTTATGACCGGGCCGTGAAACATGGTAATAGGCGTCCCCCTCAAGATAGTCCGTCAAAAAACGCAGGCCCATGATATGGGTAATGTTACGCCCCGATTCCGGAAGAAGGCTTTTTTCTTCGGCCGTCAAAAAGGAAGCGGCCCCGGACAGATAGCCCTGAAGAAGGGCCGCAAAAAAAGAAAAATCAAATTCCACCTTTGAAAGATCCCGCTCGTCCTCCTTCGCCCTTGTCGTGACGGTGCGTATCAGATCACCTGAATCAAAGAGGCAGGTTCCCGGCATCACGGTGTCAAGATCGACGACGCACAATGGCCTGTTGTCCCCGTTGTCGATGAGTATGTTGTTTATCTTGGCGTCGTTGTGGCAGACGCGCCAGGGGACGCGGCCTTCACGCAGGGCGCGGACAAGAACGGCGCCCCGTTCCTCATTTTCCAGCATGAAACCGATTTCGGCGCCGGCCGTCACGGCCCGGTTAAGGGGATCCCTTTTTACCGCGTCATGAAAGGCCAGGTAGCGGCTTTCCATGTTGTGAAACCCCGGAATGGTTTCGTGAAGGGGCTTTCCCCCGAAACCCGCAAGCTGTTTCTGAAAATGCCCGACGGCCTTCCCCAGAAAGAACGCATCATGGGGGGTGCAAACCACTTCAAGGACGTGCGTTCCTTCGATAAAAAGATAGGTCCGCCACCAGCCGCCGTCGCGGACAAAAAGCCGGCCGTCCCGCGCGGGAACCACCGAGAGGGTTCTCCGGCTGATGTCCCGTTCTCCTTCCTTCCGGAGAAGGGAGGCGATGTACCGCGTGACGCGGTCTATGTTCTCCATGACCTCTTCCGGCCTGAGGAAAACACGATCGTTTATCAGTTGATGCAGATAGCGTACACGGACGCCGGCCTGGTTCCACCGTGAAACGAAAGTCGTGTTGATATGCCCCAGGCCAAAAGGCCTCATATCCTCCAGATCGCCATAAATAGCGAAACGCCTCACGATGTCTTCGGAGAGGGTTTGGGCATTCACTTTTTCCGTGACTGGAGTTCCGCATTCTTTTTTTCGATAGAATCGCGGATCTGCGCAAGTTCCGCAAGCAGGGTCCTTACCGCCTGGGTATCCGCCGACAAGGTCTTGACGCCCCGTTCCGCGAAGGCCTGGTACGCTTCGGTTCCCAGACGGCCGATGAGTTTCTGGGCCTGGCCTTCAAGCTGCCTGATTTCCAGCATGAGGACGCCCCGCTCCCCCAGATCCTGGGCCTTTGCCCCCGCCTTCGCGGCCAGATCTTTTGAAACCGAAATGCCCTGTTCCACAATTTCTTTCATCCGCTCGCCGAATGTCATGTCCGCCTCCTCGTTAAAACCTTTAAATTAATTACGCGGGACCCTCAAAGCCCCGCTCATTTTCTCTTGATCCCCAAGATTGTAAGATCATCGTACTGATCGTCTTCGATAACATGAGTATAGTACATATACGCATCGTTGCCAGGGTTCTCCTTTGTGTAGGAACAATAGGTGCGGTACTGGAGGAAATGATCCTTGAGGAAGGCGTCCACCTTTTTGTCCACAAGCACACGGGAATCTTCACCGGCATTGGGGTCTTTGCAGCAGCGGAACATCTTTTCCACAGACACCATGGCCATGATCACTTCCTCGACTTTGCCTTCGCAGTTTGAAAAATCGAAGGTAAGATCGGCGTCCCCTTCGGGGTTATGCCACTTGTGCAGGGTATACATCCCCCGGTTCATGACGGCGTTGATGATGGCCTGAACCCGGTCCGGCCCCATTTCCTCGTCGCCCTGCCCGACCACATGGTTTTCGTGCGGCGTGTCGTTGGGAGCGCCGCCTTCGGCGCAGGTGATTTCCCTGAAATTCCCGTCCCTGAATTTCCGCTTGGCCTCCTCTATGCCGTCGGTAAAGAGAAAGAGGATGTCGCCGTGATCGATGGTCATGGTTTGTACGGCATAACCGCCCTTGGATTCCACGAGGAAGTTGGGAAGCACCCCGGTGGCGGGTGTTTCGGGCAGGGTAAGGGTCTTGATCCGGCCTTCGGAAGCGTCAAAGAGGTGTATGATATTGTCACCCGCATTGCAGAACCGCACCACGCCCGTCTGGGAATCGAAGAGGCAGAGGGTAAAGGCAGCAAAACGTCCCTTGAAACCCAGGGTCTCGATGAAGTCGTTGATCTGGTAGACCACTTCCTCAATATGCATGCCTTTGGCGGTAGGCTTCCACGCCTTGAAGTAATTGAGGAACATGGTCGCCACCTGTATCATGATAAGGGCCGCGGGTATCCCCTTGCCGGCCACATCACATTTGATGATCGCGTAATAGCGGCCGTCAAGATCCTGATAATCAAAATAATCCCCGGACACGCCCTTGGCCCCTTCGTAGTAACCGAAGAAACTGGCGTTTTTGGTGTCCTTGTAGCCCGAGCTGAGTTTGTTTCCTTCCCGATCCATTTCCAGGGGGATGAATTTCTTTTGTATTTCCTTCCCTATGGAAAGATCCGAGGCCGCCAGCGCCGCTTTGACAAGGCCATGGGTCATGTCATTGATCGTGTTCCCCAGAACGGCAATCTCGTCTCTGCTCTTGATGTGAATGTCCACCCCCGCGAGCTTTGCCTTGTCCTCGGTATCCCGGATCTGTTCGACATGCTGCACCAGTTTCCGTATGGGCCTGATGATAAGGGAGGAAAGAACCAGTGCGCCTATAGTTCCCATGGCCACGGCGACAAGGGCGATGATTAAAATGAGCCTGATAAGATTTCTCTGATTCTCGGCGATTTCGGCGAGGATCGAATCTATGGTCACTTCAAGGCGGATAAGGCCCCTGAAGTAAACATCCTCGTTTCCCTGCCGGTACATGACAGGCTTGAAGAATATATAGGTTCCGGTTCCGTCAGCGGGAAGCTCTTCGGTAGAGAACGGTGGTTCAGAACCTATATTGTGGGCTATGGCGGCCAGTCCTTCGGTGAGCCGCGTAGTGAGCTGGCTTGTGGTTACCTGTATGTCCTGGAAACGCCGCCGGCTTTCGGCGTCACTGCGGGAAGCGAGGGCAAGTCCTTCCTGGTTGAGTTCGCCTATGCTTTGCGAAAGGCTCCCCACTTCCGTGCGGGCCCTGTCGTTGAGTTCACGCCCAATCTGCTCAAGCCGCGGGCTTAACACGTCGGTAAGGCGCGAAACCCCCGGCTGTAATTCGGCGGTATCTATCTTGGCAAGAATTCCGGGATCGTTAGTGGCCCACACCAGATCCCCGTATGTCGAAGCCTGCGCGTTGTAACCTGTAATGGTCGCATAGTGCGCTTCCGGTATGGCCGCGGTCTGGGCGGGGAGGAATCCAAGTTCCAGAATGTTGTTCGCCGGCAGGTACGCGCGGGCGCCGGACGCCAGTCCTTCCAGAAGAACGGAGGAGCGGTCCCAAAGGCCCTGGAGCAGGGTCTGCCGCTGGGTGTTGGTCATCACATAGGCCAGGGGCAGGGATACCATGATAACCACGATAAGCACTATCGCTATGGTAAAGGAGGCCAGCTTGATCCTGAGTCCTACCCCCCTCCGTTTGATTCTGACTACCCGTTTTTTCTTTTCCGATGGCATAAAATCTCCTGTTATAAGCGCGGCCGCTTCCACCCGTACCGCGGCGCTTTCGGCGACGGCGTTCCCTATTCCCCTGACGGAGGCGGCAAGACCGAAGGCGCAGAATATAAGGATAACGGCGGCGACAAGGAAAGACGGATTAACAATAAAACGGCGCGAGTCCCGCCGGAGCCAGGAAGGCTCCCATACGCCGGAGAAGTCGCCGAATTTAACCGTTCCCATTTTGTCCACAGCCACCAGGGGAG
>JAIROE010000201.1 GCA_031257715.1 Treponema sp.
CGGCAAGCGCCGCCGACCGTATCATTTCGGACGCAAACCCTCCCACGTTGAACGCGTAGGCAATCAACACGAACAGCAGCTTGCTTGAACGGGTAATATCGATGCCCAGAGGTAAAAGAAGAAGGGGAAGTCCGTAGTAAACAACAAAAAGCTGGATAAAAATCGGGGTTCCCCGGATAAACGACACCAGAACTGCGGAAATTTCACGTAAAACAGGAATTTTTTCGATACGGGCCGCGGCAAAAAGCGCCCCGATAATCAACCCCGCGCTCGCCGAAACCGCCACAATAAGCAGCGTCACCGGCAGCATGGACAGTATTTTGGGAAAATACTCCAGAACATATTTCCATTCAAAGGGAACCATAGCTTATTCCATCGCCTCTTATATAATATAGTAATACTATCGAAATAATATTTCAATATATATCGAATTAATAAGAAATAACATATACAAAATTTTTTGTCAATAGATTTTAAAAATATACCGGTAAATGAGCCTCCGTGGAGCAGAACTCCGCGGTATCCTTAGCGTTGGGCTGTACCGGTGTTCACGGCGCCGGCCGGGCCATTACCGGAAGTTCGTAAAACTGTGTCTTTCCTGCCGCGCCGCCTTCCCTGCGGGGGGATGTCAGGGAGTCGAGTTTTTTTACGGGAACGCCGAGCCGTTCCCTCGCTTGTTCGGTAATGAGGACGCGGGAATGGTAACGCCCCGTAAGTCCCGCAAGAATGCACGAACGGACAACGGGGCTGCCGTAGGCGGTGTAACCGGACAGATCCGACCAGCAGAAAAGACATTCCCCGTAGTCCATGCCGATATTCCAGGGGAGCCCGGGATACAGGCGGAACAGTTCCATGACAAATCCCCCCGCCTTGACTGCGGGATGCCCGTTTCCGGCGTCAGGATCGTCGGAGTACGGGGTTTCCCCCTTTAGCCGGCCAAGGCAGATACGTTCCAGGGGCGAACCGAAACAGGCGATAACCATGTCCCTTTCATAACCCAGGATCACCGCGCCGGCTTTTTTCAATAATAGCGATGCTTCTTCCCTGAACCGCTGCGAGGCCGAGGCGGCCCGAACAGGATCGCCCTCTCCCTCCCCGGCAAGCAGCGCGGGATCCCTTACGGCCATCACCGCCGTCCGGGCGCGTATGCGTTCGGAGGGCAGGGGCCGCCCTTTCCGTATCAGCTGTTTCAGCCAGGGTTTTCCCGCGGCGTCTCCGTAGGCCCGGCGGAAGAAGTCCGCCCCCCGCACCGTCACGGCGAGGGAACCGGCCCAGAAAACCAGGATTCCGGCGCAGGCCGACCCGGCGGGAATGAGGGGATCTATCCAGACACCCGAAAGCACGAAGTACCACGAAAAGACAAAAGCCAGGAGGACGCCCAGAACGGGAGCCGCCGCAAGAGAGACCGCGGGGCCGAACCGCGACACGCCTGTAACGGCAAGAAAAGCGGCAAAGATCGACCAGAAAAGAACGTCCGTCTTCCTGCCGGGGACAATGCAGCGGCCGCTTATGAGCGCGGCGGCAAGCCGGGCCGAAGGCTCCGGATCGTTTCCCATGATACACAGGGATGATTCAAGATCGGCCTGTAAACCGGAACGCAGCGCGGTAAATGTATCCCTGGCGTCCCGCAGTTTACGGAAAGCCCCTATCAATTCGTCACGGAGGCCCGCAAGCCGGGCCATTCCCCGGCCGTCAAGGTCTTCGGAGGCGATAAGTTCCTCGTAACCGCCGACCAGAGCCGTTTCGGCCGGACCCGAAAGAAATTCCTCAAGACCCCTTACATATTCCTCCCGCGATGCCTTCCAGGCTTCCCGCGTTTCCGCCGACGGATCGGCAAGCATGTCTTCCCGGAGCGCATCGCTGTAATCGTAGAGGTACAGGGGGGAACTTTCCGGCACACCGTCCAGCCAGGCCCCCGCTTCGCCCAGAAGACCCCGCAAATCCCGGTCCGCATCCCGGTAGTGGGTAAAAGCGGAAAGGGGCAACCGCCTGTAACCGTCGCTCCTTTCGACAAGCACCGCCCCGCCACGGTCCAGCGGAAGGATCGCCGTTTCGCCGCCGTTCTTCAAGACAAGTACGGGGCCGTATTCGGTGTATTCAAGGACCGGTTCCCGTTTTTTTTTGAGGACGGCGTACACGGCATGTTCGCCGCCGCCGGGAAACACGGGATGTATGCGCCGCAGCACGCCGTCCCGGTCCGGCAGAGGGCGGAGATCGCCTGTGCGGAAAAGGGCGCCGAAAGCTTCGGCCTCTTTTTCAAACTGAACGGAAGAAGTATCCCGCTCTACAAGAGCCGCGTTGAGCCGCTCCTTTCCCTGGCCGGCAAGGTCCACAAGCTCCCCGATATAACGATCCGCGTCTCGGGGAGAAACGGAACCCGTCCGTATGGCGTCAAAGAGATTGCGGATATTTCTTCCCAGCAGCGAAAATTCCTCGTCAAGGCGCCTGCGTATTTCGGCCTTGTCCCCGCTTTTTACGGAGGAAAATCCCAGCGCCGGAACTTCAAGCACAAGGCTTTCCGCGTCAAATTCGATAAGGGCGTCCAGAACGGCAACCGCCGCCCCGCTTTCCACCGCCTCTTCCGTATCGATAAGCAGTATTTCACGGGGAAGGAAGAGGGCGGGACGGCGGCCCGCAAGAAAATCGTAGTAAAAGCCAAGGCGCGGCCCCTTGACGATATGTTCCAAAAAAAACGCAGCCGCCGCCGCCGAGACAAAGGCGGCAAAGAGAATCAAAAGGTATTTTTTCAGGGTAATGAAGGCGGACATTATCCTTTATTTTTCGGCGTATTTGAAGACGCCCCTGAGTGTCCTTTTTTCCGGTTTTATGATAAAGGAGGGTACGGCGGAACCGTCAGGGGGCCGGGGGCATGCCGTCGCCGGACCCGGACAAGCGGTAAACGGGAGGAGCGAGCGCTTCCCATTCGGAAGGCTCCAGGACATCCCTATCTATGGGAAGAAAGAAGTAGTATTCATAATCCCGGACCGGATTGAGGCTGTTCCTGACGTTGAGATATGCCGGATTGACGCCGGGACCGTACAGACCGGGGAGGGGAAGCAGGCGGATCATAGTCCGGGGATTCCGGGTAAGGGCGTCCCAAGCACGCGCCGATTCGGCGTACAGCGCAAGGGCGCGTGAACGGTAACGGTTGTCCCCGGTTTCCCTGGTCAGCGCTTCAAGGGTAACGCCCATGTTGTTTCTTGCGGTCATGAGGCGTTCGGCCAGCTCCACATATTCGGGCTCTTCGTTGGGCAGAAGCAGGGGCAGCCGGGATCGCTGGTTTTCAAGGATGTCAAGGAGGCGGCTGTAGTAGCCCTGTGCGGCGAAATAATTTCCCCGTTTGAAGGCGGTGTTCCCCAGGGAATAGAGGATGCGGCGGTTAAGGGGAAGATTTCCCGACGCGATGAAGAAACGTTCCATGGCCTGGGGCCATTCTTCAAGCAGATAGTGGGCGGCGCCCATACGGTACTGAATTTCAGGCGGCGCCCATCCGTTCTGTTCGGAGCGGGTATAATAGGCAAGGGCCGCCTCCCAATCACCGTCCTTTGTAAAGTAGACAAGATCCCCAAGATCGGCGTAGAGCCTGCCGAAATCAGGAGACGGCGGAAAGAGCCTGCGCGACAGGGCGTCTTCGTAAATGTTTATCCCTTTGACAAGCTGTTCTTCCGCGGGGTTGAATTCACGGGCATTTTTGAGGACTTCCGCGTAACGGCGCAGGGCGTCTATGTGGCAGCGTATGCGGCGGACTGGTTCTTCACGGGTCCCGTCAAAGGCTTTTAGGGCCTGTTCCAGCGTAATCCTTTCCTCATGGGAGATCGGAAGA
>JAIROE010000210.1 GCA_031257715.1 Treponema sp.
ACTGTTCGGCCATTTCGGCGGCGGAAAGGTTGCGGCGGAAGCCCAGTGTTCCGGTTTTGCAGAACACGCAGCCTGCCGGGCACCCCGCCTGGGTGGAAAGGCAGACGGTCTTCCTTCCCCGCCCGTCCACAAGAAGCACCGTTTCTATCGCTGCCCCGTCGTCAAAAACCAGCGCGAACTTTACCGTCCCGTCGGAATCCTCAAGGCGGTTTTGCACGGTTCCGGTCCGTATCCGGTATTTTTCCGCGAGCGTTTTCCTGAGGGAAAGGGGAAGATCCGTCATGCTGTCAAAAGAAAGCGCACCGCGGCTTATCCATTTGAAGATCTGAACGCCGCGGAAAGGGGGAAGGCCGAGCAATTCCGCCAGATCTTCCGGGAGCAGTCCGGCAAGGCCGGGAAGGGACGCCATTGTTTATCGGGACATTCCCAGGACCGGCCGGATTTCGGGAAGGACCCTATTGCCTGATTTTTTCAAGCATTTCGGCAACGGCATTGTTTCTGATTCCGAATTTCTGGAAATTTTCCAGCGTTTCGATCGCCATGGAAGTATTTCCCATACGGACAAAACAGTCCGCCAATTCCACGTAGAGCCGGTAGTTTTTTGGATCCTGCTGAATGAGCCGCTGGAGCGATTCCTTTGCCTCGTTGTATTTCCCCTGGGACTTGGAGACGACGGCGAGCCCCAGCACCGCGTAGGCGTCGAATTCGATGTTGAGAGCCCGTTCGTAGTATTCAACCGCCTTGTCGTATTCGTTCATGTGCCGGTACGCGTCGCCGGCCCTGGTCAGTATCACCTTGTTCCGGGGATCCTGTTCAAGAATGTGGTTCCAGTATTCAAGGGAGCGGTTCTGCTGGTTAAGGCCCCGGTAACAGTCCGCCAGTCCAAAGAGAGCGTAAAAATTACAGGGGTCCTTTTTCAGCGCCTGTTCAAAGTAGGGAATGCCTTCTTCAAAGGTCTTGAGCTTGCGGTGGCAGTTCCCTATGGACGTTAAAACCCGGATGTCCACATTCTGGTTTCCCTCCAGCATTTTTTCCCAGTAAAAAAGGGCGTCCCGGTATTCCTTGAAGTCGTAATGAAGATGCCCCATTCCTATGATGGCATACGGGTTCTTTTCCTCCATCTCAAGGACCCGCTGGTACACCGCCCTGGAATGCTTGAAGTCCCGCACTTTGCGGTAGGCATCGGCCACGCGGGTAAGGACGGTGATGTTTTTGTCGTCGTGCAAAAGATACTGTTCCCATATTTCTATGGCCTTGTGGTACTGGTTCAGCGCCTTGTAACAGTCCGCCAGTCCAAAGAGGGCGTAGTTGTTTCCCGGATGAAAGGAAAGGCAGTGCTGGTAGAAATCGGCCGCCTCGCGGAAAGCTCCCCGCTTTCTCGCCGCGTCCCCCATACCCACAAGCGCGTAGTTGTTGTTGTCGTTTACGGCAAGTATCCTGCTGAAACATTCAACCGCTTCGGGTATCTTGTTTTCTTTGAGCAGCTGATACCCCTTCTTTGACAGATCCGAAATTTCCGAGAGTTCCTGAACTTCATCCGCGTTGTGGGCTTCACTCATGGACATCTTCCTCATCTTCCCCTTTATGAATGATATCCTTCAACATGACGGCGCACCGCATGATGATTGGTTCCGCCCTGTTCCTGTCGGGCGCTGTCCAGTACATGCGCAGCGCGTCAAGAAGCCTTCCCTGTGAACGGTAATAATCACCTATACGGGAAAGGCCGTCGGAATATCCTGTGGTAAGGAAGATCCTCCTGGCGGCTTCCACATCTCCGGAATTGTAAAACAGGTTTCCCTTGCGGTTCAACGCCGCTTTCCGGGCGCCTTCAACAGCAGGTCTTTCTGTAATTTTTATAAAAGCTTTGTCATCTTCGAATTTCTCGAAAGCTTTTTTATAATCCATGTCTCTATCCACATTATATCGTTGATGAATTTTTCCTGACTTAAAGGATATAATAAATTATTGTTTTTGTCAAAAGAATATTACACTTCTCTACTTTTGTGACACAGAAAAAAGTCCGCCGCGGAACGCCCATACTCGCGGTGGTCTTCGGAAACGAGAAAAGGAACAATTTCCCCGGGCGGATCTTCCCGGGGCCGGTGTATGACGAGGCGGGAACCTTCTTTCATGAGAGGCGAAGCGGCTATGTTTCGCACCAGTTCCCATTTGTACCGGTATTGAAAGGGCGGATCGCAAAAAATGTAATCGAATGAAACCTTTGCACGTTTTATATAAAGCTCCGCAGGCATGAAACGGCACCGTATGGGGCAGGGTGAGATGGATACGTTTTCAAGAAGGATCCTCCGCTTCCCGCCGTCCATCTCGACCGCCTCCACCGGCCGCGCTCCCCTTGAGGCCGCTTCCAGCGCGATGACACCCGTTCCCGAAAAAATATCAAGAAAGGAAAGACCGTCAAGATTTCCAAGGACGGCAAATACCGATTCCCTCATGCGGTCCATGCTGGGTCTGATGATCCCCGGAGGTACCCTTACAACGCGCCCCCGCAGGCTTCCCCCGGTGATTCTCACATATCCTTGAGCAGTTCGCCCAGCTCGTCGGCGCTGACAAGGGGTTCGGCGGAAGGCAGGCCCGAAAGGGATCCGTCCGCCGTCTTTCTCCGTTCCATGCTGTGGTCTCTGACAAGGGAAATGCGTTCCCTCAGCATGGGATAGGAGGCCGCCGATATGCTGCCGCCGCCCGAGTAAACGGCGCCCAGCACTTGATCAAAGCGCCATTCCAGTTCGGAAAGATTTTCAAAGGCTTCGTCCCGTTCCAGAAGGCGGCTGTTTTCCAGCAGTTCCCGGAGCAGCATTTCCAGCGTATTGTCGATAAAATCAATATCTTCCATGGTCTTTTCAAGGAAGAGATCGGGATCGGCGTCCAGCGCGAGGAGATCCCGTATCATCTGTATCCTCATGGCAAGGACGAAGAGGTTGTCTTCAAAATTGATGCGTTTGTTCATGGCTTTAATATATATCGGCAGAATCACTGGACAGGGGAAACCCTTTTTGATAAACTGTCCCCATAGTTTGCAACACGCTTTTTTTGCAACCTTCTTGTTCGCTGTAAGCGAACCATGCATCCGCCCGAGGCGGATTATTTCATGTCCGTAAGGAGGGCCCATGCGAAAGTATGAGCTGACAGTTATTTTTCCCCTGGAAGAAGACCAGCACAGGGCTGGCCGGGAGCAACTGCTTGCCGACCTTGCCGCCAACGGGGTCGAAATTGAAAAGACCGACGAGCCGGGTGACCGGGATCTGGCCTATGAAATCAAAAAGAGAAAACGGGGGAAATACGTCCTTTTTATCATCAGGGCGGAAAGTTCCAGGATAGCCGTTTTGGACCGGGTATTCAAGCTTAACGCAAATCTTCTGAAATACCTTTTTGTCAGAATCGAGGAGCAATAATGGCGGATCTGAATCATGTGACCCTCATAGGGCGTTTGACAAGGGACGCGGAACTTAAATACACCTCGGGCGGGCAGGCCGTCTGCAAATTTTCAATTGCCGTGAACAGGCGCCGGAAAAACGGCGACCAGTGGGAAGACGAGCCGAGTTTTTTCGACATAGTGCTCTGGGGTAGGCAGGGCGAATCCCTCAACCAGTACCTTGTCAAGGGAAAGATGATCGGCGTTGAAGGCGAACTCCGCCAGGACAGGTGGCAGCAGGACGGCCAGAACCGTTCCAAGGTGGAGATCGTGGCGAACAACCTCCAGCTTTTGGGCGGAGCGGGTTCTTCCTCTTCTTCACCCGGGGGAGGGGCTTTTTCCGGCTCTTCCGGAGGCGGTTTCTACCAGCAGCCGAAAGCGCCGTCCGAATCCCCTTCGCAGGAAGAAAGGCGGCCCGATGACGGCCGGAACGGTTCCGGGCCCGCATCCGACGGCTTTGCCGACGATATTCCCTTTTAACAGGAGCGTTATATGTCTGATGAAAAATATACGGAAAATGAAAGGCCCCCCCGCCAGGACAGGGGCCCGGACACCCAAACGGACGGCCGTGACGGTGAAGACAGGGGCAGGGGCAAGGGCAAGATTTACTTCAAGAAAAAGGTTTGTAAATTCTG
>JAIROE010000080.1 GCA_031257715.1 Treponema sp.
TCGTTAAAACGGTGCGAAAATGCCGCACTAAAGAAGCTGTCCGAACAAGTTTTTCAAACTTTTCGGACAGCCCCAGACAACCCGAACCCGATAGGGTTCAGTAAACAGGTTGTCGAACAAGTCCAATGAAGTGCGGCGTATTGCCGGGCGGATGCGGCGGGGTTCTTTATTCCATGATTTTCTCCGCCGTTTTTTTGAATTCACGCTCTTTACCGGCGGGAAAAACGGCGGGGGCGTACAGGGCTTCTTCAAACAGTTCGCCGCAGCGCAGGATCATGACGGGAAGAGATTCCGCCGTTATGCCCGCCGCGTCTGCCGTGTTTCCTTTTGTTCCGGCGTTCGCCGCGGCCCCGGCAAGCAGGGCGCAGTATTCTCCGGGAGCCAGGGATGCTTTCCAGGTAATGCGGTACCGTTCGTTTCCCCAGATGATGAGCCGGGCGAAGATCCCCATGTTTTTCCGCATTGCCTGTTTCTTTACCGGGGAATACGCGGTTCCTCTTTCAATGCGGCGCGCCGGGGTTCCGGGTTTTCGAGCGGCCGCCGTATTGTTCCGCGTGCAAAACAACATGAGAAGAGAACCTGCGGCGGTACGGAATCTGGAAAGCCAGCGGGAAACGATGCGCCGAAGCCGCGCCGCAAGGCGCGTTCCGTCATGACTCTTCAAATTAAAAAGCGGCTTGATCATAAAACAGACAAAGAGAAAAATCAGCAGAAAAAGCGCGCCTTTTTTGAGAAGGTCCCAGCCTGGCCAGGGGGGGCTGCGGCTTTCACCTTCCATTACGAACTGCGGCGGAAGAAACGGCGGGGGCGGAGCGAAATCGAAATCCGGAAACGGAATGGACGGGCGGGCGGATTCCCGGGGAATGCGGGTGAAAAGACGGCGGAGCCATTCGAAAAAACCGGTGATGACGGAAAGGGGAAACACATTTCCCCCTGATGCAAGAAACACCGAGGGAAGCGCCGCGGATGCAAGGAAGACAAACATGGCCGCAGAATTGACGGCGCGGCGCGGCCCGGATATTCCCTCGCCCGCAAAATAGTGTTCCTGCTTAAGACTGCCGAGGAAGGCGAAGATCCAGAACGCGGTTACGGTGACGCAGACAAACAGTACAAAAGAGAATGGTGAAAAGGAACGTCCCAACGCGGCGGAGATGACGGTCAAGAGCCAGGAAAGAGCAAGGGCCGTCCCATAGCCCAAACGCCAGGACGAAAGCCGCAGATCCGATTCGGCAATGAGGGGCGCATCCTCCAGCATGAGCCCCCGGAGCCTGTCGCCGTCGTATTCCCGCATGTGTCTTTCGGGAAGCTCCCTCCCGGCGAAGGCGCGCCTTAGGCTCAGCGTTCCAAACCACACAAAAAGAGCGCTCAAGAAGGCGGCCGTGTTTACCAGTCCCGGAAAGAATTTTCGCTCCCATGGGACGGAGAGAGGCAGTGAAATTATGAGGTATGCCGCCGCCGCCGCGGCGATCCCGCCACGGAGATCCGCCACGGCATGGTTTTCCCGGCTGTTTTTGGTCAGGCTGAAATACAGTGAAGCGGCCGCGCCGGATATGAAAGCGGCTGCGGGGAGGACCGCGAAAAAAAACGAACGAGCCGCCGCGGCGGGGAAAAAACCGGCGATGATTCCGAACGCCGGAAGAACAATGCCCAAAACGACGGACCAGGGAATATATACCGAAAGGATTCCGTACATGATGTTAGAGGATGTCATAACCTGATTCCTTCATCTGATACCGGGGGGCGCAGCCGGGAACGACAGGCGGGAGCCTTCTTTCGTCGATGATAATATATTCAAGGGAAAGGCGGTACTGCCGGAGCATATCGAGCAAGAGGTATTCGCCATCGGAAAAATTCGGACCGGCGTAGATTATCCTTGTCCCACCGGGGAGGCGCTTTCCCTTTTCCAGAAAGAAGTTGACGCTGTCCCCTGCTCCGCTTCCGTCAATCTGTTCGCAAACATGGTTAACAAAACCGCCGCCGGGATTGGCGCCGGCGGCTTCTCCGGTCAGCCTGATTCCGGCGAGCATTTCCAGAATAACCGTCACGGTAAACGGTGCGGGCATGACAACGGGCCCCCCGCCGCCGGAAACATAACAGGCAATTCCCAGATCCTGCCTTTCCCGCGCGGCCATGACGCAAAGGGCCGCGGCGGCTTCTATTGCCCTTTCAAGGTAAAATTCCCGCAGGTTCGATCTGCAGGAAGCCGGATCAAGATTAAGAAAGACGGCAAGGGGCCTTGAAACGGCAGCATCGTATTCATTGACCAAAAAGGGCGAAGCGGCATGTCCTCCAAACATTCGTGCGGAGGCCTTCCAGTTGATGCGCCGCATTTCGTCACCGCTCTGGTACTCCCTGAGGGAACGCTTTCGGGTCATGTCTTCGTACAGGGGATTCGGGCTCTTGAGGGTGCCCAGGGGTATTCCCGCCCGCGTTTTAACGGCTATCATCCCCGCCCGCGGGTACACGATGAACCGCGCATTTTTTTCATATTTGAGTTCCGCGGGAAAAAGACCCAGAGGATCGGCGAAACGAAGGCGGGCGGGACCTATGCTGAAGATCCCCCGGCTGTTGCCCCAGATCCGCCATGAAAAAATAAAACGGGATCTGCCCCAAAGGGTACAAAGCCGCCTGTTGTTCCTGAAAACCGGCATGGTTCCCGGAATGTCTTCCGCCGCCAGCATAAAGACGGGAAGAAAGCCGCGGTTTTCCACGACGAGTTCAATCTCCGCCCATTCGTTTTTAAAACAGCGGATTTCCCCGTCACGGCGGATTATACCGAGGTTCCTCAATAAATATTCGCTGTACAGTTTTGAGCCAAGCAGAACAAGCGCCAAAAGAAGGGCCGGAAAACGGACAAAGAATTGGGGTGCAAAGAGAAAGATCAAAAATAAAAAGGGCGTCAGGATGAAAAGCCCGTTCCGTCTTCGCATGTAAACGTGCCGGCGCATGCTTTCCGGTTTCATGGAGATCCGCCGTCAGATTCCCCGGTATTCGGGGACGGGCGTACTGTCCAGAATGGATTCGATGATACGGTCCGCGGTGACGCCGCGGACCAGGGCGTCCGGGGCAAGAAGCATGCGCTGCCGGAACACCGGAGCGGCCGTCTCCTTGATGTCTTCGGGCGTTACATAGTCCCGTCCCCGCAGGGCGGCCAGGGCCTGCGAGCAGCGGTATAGGGCAAGGCTGCCCCTTGGGGAAACGCCCACTCTCAGCTTTGGCTCCTCCCGGGTGGCCTTGATCAGGGCAAGCAGGTATTCCTTTACCGCCGGATCAACATGAACACGGGTCACTTCCTCTTGAAGGGGAAGAACTTCATCTGCCCCCGCGACCGCGG
>JAIROE010000264.1 GCA_031257715.1 Treponema sp.
CGCGGCCATGTCCATGGCGCTTATTTCAAGTATTTCCCGCAGTTCCCTGATCCGTCCGGGGATCTGCGCCAGAGTCTCATCCATTCAAAAGCTCCCAAATGTCCTTTCCCGTGCTCCTGTCATTTTCGTCCCGTATGTCGACAGGAAGGCTGATCTTCTCGTCACCCCGGTAATCACAGCGGCCGTTCTCCGTCTTGAGGCGGATAACACCGCGCTCCCTTACCGCCGTAACGTATGAGGCGATGCTTTGCATTTCCGTTTCAAGGTATACCCCATAAACGTTTCCCTCGTCAAGCCGGGACGCCTCGTGGATGTCCGAGCCTGCCGTCACGGCAAGGCCGGCCCGTTTTGCGTAACGCATGGCCAGAGCGTCGTAGGAGCGTTCGTGGTTTCCCCCGTTGGCCGCTTCCGCGCCGTCGCTGCACAGCGGGGAAAGGCGGACCGTGGTAATGTAGGCGTGCTGCCTGAAAGGGTGGGCCTGCACAACGCAGCCCCCGGCGGCCCTCACCGTGCGGTACTGTTCCGCACGGGTCCATTTCCGCGCCTCGGGATGATCCAGAAGCCATTCCCTGTCGAGGCCGTAAATGAGGTAATCGTCGCAGCCATCAAAGGTTTCTTCCCAGCCGAAAAAGACATCAAGGCCCCGGCGTTCCCCTTCATTTCGCGTTTCCTCATAGCCTTCGCAGAAACGCTTGACCCATTCCCGCCAGGGAAGCCGCCGGTTCACCGCGGTGTTTCCGTTGTAAAAATGATCGGTAACGATGATCCCCTGATAGCCCAGATCGATGTAACCCTGAACGTATTCCGGCCCCGTTGAAACGCCGCAGGCGCTGCTCCGCGCGGTGTGTAAATGTGTTTCGTAAAGGAAGCTCACGGTTATTTTACCGTTTTTGAACCGTTTCCGGCCGCGGCGCGCCAGATTTTTTTAAGGAGCCCAAGCCGGCCGAAGAGCAGCCAGAAAAGCAGGGTGATAAAAAACAGGACGGGAACGCCGTAAATGACAATGCCGATAAGGACCAGAAGGGCGGTGGAAAGGAATTCCCCAAAGGAGCCAATCAGTTCTTTTACCCGCTCCCCAAAGGAAGGGGCCGCATGGGAAACGGCCGAGACCGGACCCGTGATTTCCAGATCGATGGTGGAATAGTCGATGAGACCGGCGAGATTCCGCAGTTCCTTTCCCGTTCCGTCGATCTCTCCCTGGAGCTCGGCGATTCGTTCTTCTACCGATAAAATTTCCTCTATGTTTTGAGCCTTTCCCAGATAGGCCTGAAAGGTCTTGAGCAGTTCCCGTTTCGTGGCAAGCCTTCCTTCAAGGTCGTAGTAGCGGAGGGTTACATCCTCGGCGCTTTCCGACCGGTTAAGGACCCTGCCCAGTCCGGCAAGCTCCGCAAGCAGCATGTCATAGGAGGCCGAGGGAACCCGGATACTGTAATTCCGCGAATTCTCGCGGATATTGCCTGAAGCAAGATACGCCCCGTAGGTATTCAGCGCCGCCGCAAGAGGCTGTTCCACCGCGCCGGGGTCTTCCATCCTGATGCGCAGGTTCGCGCGCTTTACCAGTTTCCGGTCCGTCCCGCCGGGATCGGCGTATTGTCCCCCGCCGTCCGCTTCGCCGCCCTCCTTTTCATCCGCCGCCTCCGAAACGTTAACGCTCCGCGCCTGTCCGGCATCGCCGTACAGGGCTTCGGATGCATACATGCCGCCCTTGCCGCTGCATCCGGCGACAAGAAACACAGCGGGGAAAAAAAGAAACAATCCTGTTCTGAAATATCCTGACATTTTGTCTCTCCAAAACGGCATATCAAAAATACCGGCGCGGCATAAATCCAAAAGTCATTCTCCCATGACCCGGACATGAACCTTCCGCGTCCGGGGACCGTCAAATTCGGTAAACCATATTCCCTGCCAGGTCCCAAGGAGCAGTCCGCCGCCCCCTACGATTACCGTGATCGAGGGGCCCACAAGGCTTGTCCTGGTATGAGCCGCCGAATTGCCTTCACCGTGACGGAATTCCCCGAGGTCCGGGGAAATACGGTCAAGGGCCAGAATGACATCGTGGGGAACATCAGGGTCGGCGTTTTCGTTGATGGTGACTGCCGCCGTGGTGTGGGGCACAAAGACCACACAGATCCCTTCGGCAATTCCCGAAGCGGAGACGATCTTCCGTACTTCGTTCGTGATGTTGATCCACTGGCTTTTGGCTGAAGTCCGTACCGTAAACTGCGACAAAGAGGTCATGCATCATGATAGCAAAACGGCGTCTTTGTGTACAGCGGGCGCGGAAAGACGCGGGGAATTCAACCGCAGACTTCCGGCGGCGGCCTTTCATCCGCAGAGCGGTGTTTCAAGGACATCCGCAAGTGTATGGGTTTTTCCGTATATCCGCAGTTTTTTTGCCGTTCCGAAAAGGAGGGTAAAGCGGACGGCGGTTTTATTTATTTCAATTTGTATCCGGCTGTCCCGGTAACGTATGCGGAAGCGGTATGCATTCCAGGTACCGGGTATGGCGGGCGAAAAGGAGAGTCCGTCTTCTTCGATTCGCAGCCCGGCGAAACCATAGATAATGGACATCCAGGTTCCACCCATGTTGGCAGTGTGTATGCCGTCTTTGGTATTGCCGTGCGTATTAAAAAGATCCAGCATGGCCGAATCGCCGAAGTAACGGTACGCTTTTTCACGGAAGCCGAGCCTTGACGCGACGATACTGAATATGCAGGTTGAGAGCGACGAGTCGTGGGTGGTTATTCCTTCATAGTATAAAAAAGAATTCCGTATCGTCTCACTGTTCTGGGCGTCTTCATAAATGAAATGGGCCAGCACGG
>JAIROE010000287.1 GCA_031257715.1 Treponema sp.
TCTTCATCGCCTCCCGCGTGCGCCTTGAGCGGGTGCGGAGCTTCGTGCGGCCCCTCCTCTTCGGCGGTATCATCCTCTGTGCCCTCACTTTTGTTCCCGGCATCGGGGTAACGAGAAACGGGGCGAGCCGGTGGATACACCTTGGAGGCTGGACCTATCAGCCTTCCGAACTGGTCAAGTTGATCCTTCCCCTGTACCTGGCCCACATTTTCGACAGAAAACAGGACGAGATGGAATCTTTTACCGCAAGCGTGCTTCCCCCCGTGCTTGTAACCGCCCTCTTCTTTGTGTTGATCTACCTGCAGAACAATTTTTCCACCGCGGTTTTTATAGCGGCGAACGCCCTTGCGATCTTTTTCCTCGCGGGAGTAAAGCTCAGGTACTTTTTTGCCGCGGTTGTCATGCTGCTTCCTCTGTCGAGCCTTCTCATTCTTACCAGGGAGCACAGGCTGAGGCGGCTTGTCAGCTTCCTCTGGCCGGGATGGGAACCCCAGGGGGCGGGCTTTCAGGTCCGTTCGTCCCTTCTTACCATTGGCTCCGGGGGTTTCTGGGGCAAGGGCATAGGCCAGGGAACGAGGAAGATAGCCAGCGTTCCCGAAGTACATTCGGATTTTATTTTTTCCTCGTTTGCGGAGGAGTCCGGTTTTTTGGGCGTGCTTTTCTTTTTCCTCCTCTTTGGAATTTTCGCCGTTCTGGGATACCGCGCCGCGGAGAGATCCGAATCGGTTTTTACCCGGCTCCTTGCCTCGGGGCTCCTTACCATGATCCTTTCGCAGGCCCTGCTCAATGTCTCCGTGGCGGCGGGGATGCTGCCGGCGACGGGGGTGCCCCTTCCGTTCTTTTCGGCCGGCGGATCTTCCCTTGCCACGACGCTCCTTGTTTCGGGGCTCATCGTCAATGTGGCGCGGCGGAACAGGAGACAGGAAGGGAGAAGTACGCGGGGGGAGGACCGGAATGCAGGGTGATTTTATCTATTCCGAAGATGTCATTCCCGTAAGGACCGCCCCGGCAAGGGTGGGAAAAGGTCTTAGGCGGCTCATGACGGCCGCCGCCCTTGTCATCGCCGCGGAACTGATATGGCTTTTTGCGATAAGCCCCTGTATGCCCCTTGAAGCGGTTGAGATAAACGCCTTTCCCGGCATGGACCGGGATACGGTCCTTTCCCTTGCGGGCATAGGCGGCAAGTCCTCGTGGTTTACCGTGGACACGCTCCGCGCGGAACAGGAGTTGGAAAAGTACCATTTGATCGAGACAGCCAGGGTATTGAAACGTTTTCCCGACAGGGTGAAGATCTTCCTTACCCCCCGCGTTCCCGCCGCCATGTGCCTTGCGCCCAGCGGCGGACGCACCGTTCCCGTGTATTTTGACCGCGGCGGCATTATCATAAGAGTTGGGGCGGAAGAGTCCTCTCCCCGGCTTCCAATACTTTCGGGGGTGGTCATAGAGAGTCCTGTCCCCGGCATGAGGCTTCCGGCCGTATTCGGACCGCTCCTTGAAAACATCGAAAAAATCGGCAGCGGCGCGCCTGAACTTCTGGAAGCCGTATCGGAGATACGCATAAACAGGAAACCTTTTGACGGCTTTGATCTTATTCTTTATCCGGTGCATAATCAGGTAAGGGTGCGCCTTGAAAGCGACATAAGCGAAGACACCCTCCGCTATGTACTGCTTATGATAGATGTGTTCCGGTCAAGACATGCGGAACTGGAGGAAATCGATTTCAGGGCGGCGACCGCGTCTTATGTGATAAAGGAGGGCTCCTCTGACGAATGACGGATTAGTCGTGGGCCTTGATGTCGGCACGACCAAGGTATGCGCCGTCATAGGCGAGCGCAACGAAAACGGAAATCTCGAAATTACCGGCGTGGGTCTTTCCGCCTCCACGGGACTGCGCAAAGGGGTAGTGGTGAACATAGAAGCCACGCTCCGTTCGGTGTCCCAGGCTATAGAAGCCGCCGAGATGCGCAGCGGCCGCGAGGCGCATACCTGCTGGACGGGAATAGGAGGCAGCCACATTGAAGGCATCCATTCCCGGGGCGTGGTGACCGTGGCGGGGAAGAGCAGGGACGAAACAAGGGAAATAGGACAGGACGACATTAACCGGGTCCTTGAAGTGGCCCGGGGCGTAGTTATCCCCATGGACCGCCAGATCCTCGCCGTGATACCCCAGAGTTACATTGTGGATAACCAGAAGGGAATACGGGACCCCCTGGACATGATAGGGATGCGCCTCGAATCCGAGGTGCACATCATCACCTGTTCGGCGACAAGCGCCGGTAACCTTGTCAAATGTGTCAATCGGGCCGGATTCAGGGTTAACGACCTGATCCTCCAGTCGCTTGCGTCGGGCCGGGCCGTACTTACCGGAGAAGAAAAGGACATGGGCGTGGCCCTCATCGATCTTGGCGGCGGAACCACCGATCTCCTTGTCTATTCCGAAGGCTCTCCCTATTCCACCGCCACCATCCCGGCCGGAGGAGCGCAGGTAACCAGCGACATCTCCATACTCAACCACATTTCTCCGGAAAACGCGGAGAAAATAAAGCTTGAAGCGGGCTGCTGCTGGGAGGGCCTGCTTGAGGAAGATGTGGATGTCATTGTGCCGGGGGTGGGAAGCCGTCCGCCCCAGGCCATACCCAGATCCCGTATACTTGCTATCATAAGGCCCCGCATGGAAGAGATCTTCAAGATGGTAAAAGAGCGGCTGGACAGGCTTGCCCTGTCAAGGCCCCTGGGAGGCGGAGTGGTATTGACGGGCGGCGGCGCCCTGCTGCAGGGGACGGCGGAACTGGCCCAGGAGATCTTTTCCCTTCCCGTGCGGGTGGGGTTTCCCCTGGGGGTGGAAGGTCTTGCCGAAGAGTTTTCCAATCCCGTCTACGCCGCGGCGATAGGGCTTGTCCTTGAAGGCGGCGACCGGGAAATACGGGGAGCCGAGCGGGGGGAGGCGCGGCCCCGGGACAAGGGGCAGGCCGATCTTTTCGGGAAGCTCAAAGAGTGGCTTGCGAAGGAATTTTTTTAATACGGGCTGATTTCAAAACCGGCGGGGTTTTGAAAACGGTTTGTGATCAGGCAGAAAAAATGATTTGGGAGGAACCATGAACATTTTTGAAGTACGTGAAGAGGGAAGGGAATCCTGGCCTTCCGGGGAATGGTCCGCGAAGACAGGCGCCGCCGAACCCCTTTTCCAGCGTGAGGCCGCGCGGCCCGCGTTCAGGGCGCCGGCTGCGTATGCTCCGGCGGCCGTACCCCCGGAAGCGGACCTTTTCAGGGACGCGGTAATGCGGGATTCGGATGATCCGGTCCCGGCCGTCATAAAGGTGATAGGCGCCGGAGGAGGCGGCTCAAACGCCGTAGACCGCATGATAGAGCGCGGTCTTGGAGGGGTGGCTTTCATCGCGGTCAACACCGATGTGCAGGATCTCAACAAAAACAAGCCGAAGAAGAAACTGCAGATAGGGACCAAGCTGACAGGCGGCCGAGGCGCCGGGGGAGATCCCGCCATAGGGGAAGAAGCCGCCAAAGAGGACCGTGAGCTGATCCAGGAAGCCGTCAGGGACGCCCACATGGTTTTTGTGACGGCCGGCATGGGAGGCGGCACCGGCACGGGTTCAGCGCCCATCATTGCCCAGGCGGCAAGGGAAGCGGGCGCCCTGACCGTTGGTGTGGTCACCAAACCCTTCGCCTACGAGGGCCGTTACAAGATGGCCCTTGCCGAGGAAGGGATCAAGAAGATGCGGGAGGCCGTTGATTCCCTTATCATCATTCCCAACGAACAGGTCCTCAAGATGGTGGAGCGGAGCACCCCCTTCAAACAGGCCTTCCTCATGGCCGATGAGGTGCTCCGTCAGGGCGTCGAAGGCATTTCCGAAATGATCACCAGAGTCGGGGAAATCAATATCGATTTCGCCGATGTTGTCGCCGCCATGAAGGGCCAGCGGGACGCCCTCATGGGAATAGGCTACGGCCGGGGCGAGAACAGGGCGATAGACGCCGCATCCAGCGCCATTGACAACCCCCTGCTTGAAGATACGTCGATCAACGGGGCGACGCGCCTTTTGGTCAATGTCATAGGAGGGGAAGATCTTTCCATGGTGGAAGTCAACGAGATCATGAACTTCGTCAGGACCAACGCGGACAGCAACGTCCGTATCACCCACGGCGTGCGCATCGATCCCGAAATGGGGGACAAGATCAAGGTGACGGTCGTTGCCACCGGTTTTCAGACCGAAGAGGGTAAATCCACGGGCGGCTCCTTCGAAGTAGTCAAGCCCAGGGAGCGTGATTTTATTCCCTACGGCGAATGGGAGACGATACGCGAAAGGTCTTTCCTTACCCACCGGAACGCCCGCGATGAGGACATAGATGTTCCCACGGTAATCCGGGACAAGAAGCTGTATGTTCCCGAAACGCCGGAGACGAAGGCCGGAAGGGAAGCTTCAGGCTCATGAACGACGGGGAACTTCTGGAGCGGTTCTGTGCACGCCTGGTTGCGCTGGAACGGCGGTCCTCTCTTACCGCCGGGACCTACCGCTTTGAAATACGCCGCTTCCTTGCGTTTCTCCGTGAAAAGAAACTGACGGCTGAAGAGGCGGGGACCGGGGAGTTGACGGACTATCTTGAACGGCGGCGGAAGAAGGACGGCATAGATTCCCGATCCGCCGCCAAGGCGGTATCCTGCCTTCGCTCTTTTTTCCGCTTTCTTTCGGAGGAAGGGCTGCGGAAAGACAATCCCGCCCTGATCCTCGAACCGCCCGGACGGAGCGTGCGCTTGCCCGGCGTGCTTGAAAGCGGAGAGGCCGCCCGCATCCTTGAGGCCGTCAATACCTCGACTCCGCTTGGGATACGCGACAGGGCCCTTTACGGACTCATCTATCAGGCGGGGCTGCGGGTTTCGGAGGCGGCGGGCC